>DATBRX010000150.1:0-7246 GCA_036560085.1 Candidatus Limnocylindrales bacterium | reverse complement strand
CCACACCGCGTACAGCAACTCGACGCCGTTGGTCGCTTTGCTGGGCGACGTCCAGCGCTCGCACAAGGGCCGCGAGGCCTTCCAGGAGAGCGATCTCGTCGCGCGCTTCGGCGGGCTCGCCAAGTGGGCAGCGCAGATCGTCGATCCGGCCGCTGCCGCGGCACAGCTGGGGGAGGGGCTGTCGCTGATGCGCTCGGGCCGCCCAGGCCCCGTGCTGTTGGCCCTGCCCGAGGACGTGCTGCTCGAACCCGTGGCGGCGCGGGCAAAGGCGAAGGTCGCGCCGGTCGCGCCGCCAGCCGTCGAGGGTGCGGCGGTGGCAGAGGTGCTGGCGCTGCTCGGCGAGGCCAAGCGCCCGGTCATCCTGGCCGGCGGCGGCGTGACCGCGGCCGGCGCGCGCGACGACCTCGTGGCACTGTCGGAGCGGCTCCGGGTCCCCGTCGCCTGCGCGTTCCGACGGCCGACGGCGTTCCCCAACGACCATCCGCACTACCTGGGCATGACGGGCTACGGTGCGCCGTCCAGCGTCAGGGCACGCCTCGAGAACGCAGACGCGCTGCTCGTCATCGGCTCGCGTCTCAACGAGATCGCCACCTTCGACTATCTGATCCCGCGGCCGCGTCAGAAGTGGGCCCACGTGGATCTTGTGCCGCGCGCCAGGTCGGTCGCTGGCCTGCGTCGCGCCAACATCGCCCTCGAAGCCGACGCAGCTGCCTTTCTGCGCGCTGCGCTGCGGCAGTCGCGCGACTACAAACCGCCGAGAGACCGCATGAAGGCGCTCGCCGCAGATCGCGCGACCTACCTTGCCGCCTCCACACTCCCCGAGGCGAAGGACTGGCGCGGCCCGGGTGTCGATCCGGCGCATGTCATCAACGTGCTGCAACGCGTCGCGCCAAAGGACTCGATCATTACCAGCGATGCCGGCAACTTCGCGCTGTGGCTGTCGCGCGGCTTCCGCTACGGCAGCGACCAGGCCTTCCTCGGCCCGACTTCGGGCGCGATGGGCTACGGTCTGCCGGCAGCGGTTGCGGCCAGCCTCGTCGCGCCGAATCGGCCGGTGATCGCCGTCTGTGGCGACGGAGGTTTGGCGATGACGATGAACGAGCTGGAGACTGCGCTGCGCAGCGGCGCGACGCCGGTGGTCCTCGTCTTCGACAACCAGCGCTACGGCACGATCGCCATGCATCAGCGCAATGAGGGCTATTCCGATACGGCCACTGAGCTCGGGCGCATCGACTTTGCGGCGGTTGCCCGCGCGTGCGGCGCCCAGGGGGTCCGGGTAACGAGCAACACCGAGTTCGGGCCTGCCCTGCGCGCGGCGCTGCGGACGCGCCGAACTTCGCTCCTGCACATCGAGATCGATCCGCGCTGGGTCAAGCCTTGAGGCTGAGGTGATCCGCCTCCTGCGCCGCTACCTGGGCGCCTACAAGGGGCAGATCGCCATCGTGCTCGTACTGCTGCTCGTCCAGGCGCTGACCCAGCTGTATCTGCCTGACCTGAACGCCGAGATCATCAACCAGGGCGTGGCCACCGGGGATAGCAACCTCATCCTGAACGTGGGGCTGGTCATGGTCGGCGTCACGATCATCCTGGCCATCACCTCGCTCGTCGCGGTCTACTACTCGGCCCGCGTCGCGATGGGCTTCGGACGCGACCTGCGCGCGGCGGTGTTCGGCAAGGTGGGCGCGTTCAGCCAGGTCGAGATGAATCGCTTCGGCACGGCGTCTCTGATCACGCGCAACACCAATGATGTCCAGCAGGTGCAGCTCGTCGTATTCATGGGTCTCACGATCATCCTGCTCGCGCCCATCACGGGCATCGGCGCCACCATCATGGCCATCCGCCAGGACGTGCCGCTATCGGGCCTGCTGCTGGTGATCCTGCCCATCATGTTCACGTTCATCGCCCTGATCTTCCGTCAGGCGATCCCACTCTTCCGCTCCATGCAGACCAAGGTCGACCGGATCAACCAGGTCATGCGCGAGGCACTGGCGGGCGTGCGCGTGATCCGCGCGTTCGTGCGCGTGGAGCACGAGGAGCAGCGCTTCGACGTCGCCAGCCGCGACCTGTTCGACACGGCCCTGCGCGTCAACCGTCTCTTCGCGGTCACCTTCCCGATCATGATGGCGATCTTCAACATCAGCTCGGTCGCCGTGATGTGGTTCGGCGCGGACCGGGTGGGCAGTGGCGCGATGCCCATTGGCAACCTGACCGCATTCCTGACCTATCTCATGCAGATCCTGATGAGCGTCCTGATGGCGGTCTTCATGTTCATCCTCGTGCCGCGCGCGGCGGTCTCAGCCGACCGCATCAACGAGATCCTCGAGATCGACCCGCTCATCAAGGACGCGCCGGACCCGACACCCATCTCGCTGACCGGCCCGGGCATCAGGGTGGAGCTGCGGAACGTCGAGTTCCGCTATCCCGGCGCGGAGCAGCCCGTGCTGCGCGATGTTTCGTTCACGGCCGAACCGGGCCGGACCACGGCCATCGTGGGCAGCACCGGGTCGGGCAAGACGACGCTCGTCAACCTGATACCGCGCTTCTACGACGTCACCGGCGGCCAGGTGCTCGTCGATGGGATCGACGTCCGTGATGTGAGCCGCGAGGACCTGTGGAAGATGCTGGGCGTCATCCCGCAACAGGCCTTCCTCTTCAGCGGCACGATCGCCAGCAACCTGCGCTACGGCGATGCCGATGCCACTGCTGCGGAGCTCAATCACGCGCTCGATATCGCCCAGGCGCGCGACTTCGTGGGCGAGATGAAGGACGGGCTGGAGTCGGTGATCGACCAGGGCGGCACGAACGTGTCGGGCGGCCAGCGCCAGCGCCTCGCGATCGCCCGCGCGCTGGTCAAGCGGGCGCCGCTGTACGTGTTCGACGACAGCTTCAGCGCGCTCGACTTCCGCACCGACGCGCGGCTGCGCGCGACGCTGCGCCGCGAGCTGGCAGGCGCGACCGTGATCATCGTCGCCCAGCGTGTCGGCACGATCCTGAACGCCGACCGCATCGTCGTGCTCGACGAGGGACGAGTGGTCGGTGTGGGCACCCACAAGGAGCTCATGGAGTCGTCCGAGACCTACCGCGAGATCGTGTTCAGCCAGCTCACCCCGCAGGAGGCGCAGGTCGCATGAGCGGCCAGATGCCCGGCCGGCCACAGCAGGGCAAAGGCGGCCCGCCTGCAGGTCCGCGCGGGCCGCGCGGGGGGCCCATGGCGATGATGATGGGCGGCCCACCCGCGGAGAAGTCGAAGAACTTCGGCCTGTCCTTCCGACGCCTGATGCGCCAGCTGGCGCCCGAGCGCTGGCTGATCGTGGCCGTTATCGCGCTGTGCGCGATCAGTGTCGTGCTCCAGGTCGTCGGGCCAAAGATCCTGGGCGACGCAACGAACATCATCTTTGCCGGGGCAATCGGCCAGGAGCTACCTGCCGGCATGACCCAGGCACAGGTCGAGGAGCTGCTGCGATCGCGCGGCCAGGGTCAGTTCGCCGACATGCTCCACGGCATGACCCTGGTCCCGGGCGCCGGCATCGACTTCGCCCGCCTGGCCAACATCCTGGCGGTGCTGGTCGGCATCTACCTTGTCGCCTCGATCTTCGCCTGGGGCCAGGCGTACATCATGGCCGGCGTCACGCAGCGCACGGTCTACCGGCTGCGCGCCGCCGTCGACGTGAAGCTCGGTCGGTTACCGCTCAAGTACTTCGACGATCACCCGCGCGGTGACGTGCTCAGCCGCGTCACCAACGACATCGACAACATCGGCCAGTCGCTGCAGCAGAGCCTGACCCAGCTCATGACGTCGGTACTGACGGTCATCGGCGTCCTGATCATGATGGTGACGATCAGCTGGGAGCTGGCGCTGATCTCACTGCTCGCCGTACCGCTCTCGCTGGTCGTGAGCCTGCTGATCATCCGCCGCTCACAGAAGCAGTTCGTCGCCCAGTGGGCGTCGACCGGCGCCCTGAACGGCCAGGTGGAGGAGGCGCACACCGGGCACAACATCATCACCGTGTTCGGCCGCCAACGCGAGGCTGCTGCGCGGTTCGCCACGGAGAACGAGCGGCTCTACCAGGCGTCGTACCGCGCCCAGTTCATCAGCGGCATCATCCAGCCGGCGCTCAACGTGATCGGCAACTTCAACTACGTCGGCATCGCCGTCATCGGCGGCCTGCGCGTCGCCACCGGACAGATGACCCTGGGCGACGTGGTCGCCTTCATCCAGTACTCGCGCCAATTCAGCCAGCCCATCCTCCAGGCGGCGAGCATTGCCAACGTGCTCCAGTCGGCGGTTGCGTCAGCCGAGCGCGTGTTCGAGCTGCTCGATGAGGCGGAGATGGTGACCGATCCGGCCGACGCCCCCGCGCTGGGCGAGGTCGCGGGCAAGGTCGCCTTCGAGGACGTGTCGTTCCGCTACCTGCCCGATACGCCGCTCATCGAGCACCTGTCACTCACCGCGAAGCCAGGCGCGACCGTGGCCATCGTCGGCCCGACCGGCGCCGGCAAGACGACGCTCGTCAACCTGCTGATGCGCTTCTACGAGATCGACTCGGGGCGCATCACGATCGACGGCATCGATACTCGCAGCGTGCGCCGCGAGGACGTGCGGCGCGAGTTCGGCATGGTCCTGCAGGACGCCTGGCTGTTCAACGGCACGATCCGCGACAACATCGCCTACGGCCGCGAGGGCGCGACCGACGCGGAGATCGTCGCCGCGGCAGAGAAGGCCCACGTCGACCACTTCGTGCGGACGCTGCCGGGTGGCTACGAAACGGTCGTCGACGACGACGCCACCAACCTGTCGCAGGGCGAAAAGCAGCTCCTCACGATCGCTCGTGCCTTTCTGGCCGACCCGAGGATCCTGATCCTGGACGAGGCCACCTCATCGGTCGACACCCGGACCGAGGTGCTGATCCAGCGCGCCATGGCCAAGCTGATGTCGGACCGGACCACGTTCGTCATCGCCCATCGGCTGTCGACCATCCGCGACGCTGACCTGATCGTCGTGATGGACCACGGCAGGATCGTCGAGACGGGCACGCACCAGCAGCTGCTGGAGGCCAAAGGCTTCTACAACGAGCTCTACCAGAGCCAGTTCGTAGAGGCGCTCGCCGCCGTTGCCTAGGCGACGCTAGAGCGGCAGCTCCATCGCTAACGCGCCAAAGGCGCGACCAGATTCCATGTCCGGGCCTTCGGAAAGCAGGCGAAAGCCGACCCGCTCGTAGAAACGCATCGCGCTCTCATTGACGCCGGTCACCCACAGCACAATGCGCCGGCCATCCCACGATCGCGCCCAGTCGGCCGCGGCCGCAATGAGCTCGCGTCCCACGCCGCCGCGGCGCGCCTCCGGCGCGACCCACATCGAGAAGACGAGGCAGTCGTCGGGCGGCCGCCGCCGCGCCTGGACCATGCCCAGCTCCGCCGGTGGCGCGCCGGCCGCTGACCTAACCTCTGCCGCGGACCCATCCGAACGGGCGAAGAACCAGGCGCGGCGGTCACCCGCCGAGGCCGCGCGCGCGGCACTGCGCCACTCGAGCTCCGGTTCGGCGGCCGCGTTCTCGTAGGTCTGGCCGAACGCCTCCGGCGCGTCGCGCAGCGCGCGCAGCCGCATGTCGCGCAGGAGCGCCCACTCATCCGGCGTGATGCGCGCTACGACCATCCCTAGAACTGGCGCGGCTGGAGCTGGGTCCAGCCGCCGCCAAGCGTGCTGGGATCGAAGCCCGGTTGATCCGAGGCGAAGTACTGGCCCTGGTTGTTGACCCAGTAGGTTGATTGGCCCGCGGGCAGCTGGACCAGTCGACCGTTTACCGGATCAGAGAACGTCTGGACCCCGGACAACACCTCGCCGCGCAACTGTGCGATGCGGTCCTGCGAAGCCTGCCGGTCCGCGGTGATCTGCGCCTGCAGCGCATCGGTCTGGGCGCGCTGCTCGGCCAGCAGCCTGCCGAACGCCTCCGTGTCGGCCATCTGCTGCTGGATGCCCTGCGTGAACAGTCGCTGCGTCATGGTGACTATGGCCTGGAATTGCGGCGTGGAGTCACGCGACGACACGATCGTGGACAGCACTGGCGCGAGTTGATCGAGCACGCCCTGTGGCGCGCGCATCGTGTAGGCGAAGTTCACGTACCAGGAGTCGATGCCGCCGCCACTCGCATACAGCAAAGCGAAATTGACCTGCTCGTCCCATGCTTGGCCGTTTTGCGTGAAGGAATAGCGCATTCGGTACGCCGCTGCGTTGGCTGGGCCACCGAAACCAAGAAGGAACTCATCGGCCACGGCCGGGACCTGTTCAAGGCTGAGAAGTGTTGCGTCAGCCAGGTGCGCCAGGGGTCCCGACATCCAGAAATCAGACACGAACTGCACCGGGTCGGTCACCGGCGGCACCCACATCTTGCCCTGGTAGTTGCCCCCGATGGGTGGCTCGAGCCCGGCTGGCGCCTGGCCGAAAATGAAATCCTGGATGGGGAGCCACTCGACCGTGGCGCCCGACACGGGATCGCTCACGATGGTCTGGAGGTCTACGAGCCTCTGCCACGCCGGCATCCACACGACCTGGCCGCTCGACTGCCAGCCCGTCGGAACCAGGTAGGTCACGGCGGCCACGCCGCCCGAGAACGGGTCCGTTATCTGCCACGGATCGAACAACACGGCGTTGCCGATCGCCTGCGGCGGCAGCGTCGCTCCGCCCGGACCGACGGGACCGACCGGGCTCTTGGGACCACCCGAACAGGCCGCGGCCAGGACAGCGACGAGCGCCGCATAGCTCGCCCCGCGTAGCCAGCCGCGCCGTCCCATTACGGCTGCGGCTGGGTGCAGTTCGGGCAGCGCCGGGCCGCCAGCGGGATGGCCGATGCGCACTCGGTGCACGTCTTGGTCGTAGGCGAGGTCTCCGCGCCGGCCTGGCGGCGCTTCTCGAGCGAGTTGAGCGGCTTGATGACGAAGAAGAAGATTGCGGCTGCGATCAGCACGAAGGAGATCAGCGCATTCAGGAACAGGCCATAGGCAATGACTGCGCCGCCCGGCGTGGTGATCGCGAGCGTCGAGAAGTCGGGCACGCCAATGAGCCCCAGGAGCGGGGTCAGAACGTCACCGACAAAGGAGGTGACGACGGCGCCGAATGCACCGCCGATGACCACCGCCACGGCAAGATCGATGACATTCCCGCGCAATAGGAAGTCACGGAATTCCTTGAGCACCTGAGCCTCCTCTTCCTCTTCTCTCGCCGCGTCAGACGTCCGGCGCGGTCACTCTA
>DATBRX010000149.1:0-15449 GCA_036560085.1 Candidatus Limnocylindrales bacterium | reverse complement strand
ACAGCTGATCCAGCGGCTGCGCGACGTGCACCCGCAGATCCCGATCGTCCTCACAGCGCCGGGCGTCGAGTTCGACTGGGTGGAGACCGACGGGAGCCACGGCGTCGTTGCCCTCGAGGGAGCGCTGAGCTCCGCGATGCTGCGCCAGGCGGTCGTGCGGGCACTGGAGTCGGTCGGCCGGGCGCCGGACTGAGGGCGACCACGGGGCCGATTAGCCCAGGCAGATAACCAGGCCCTCGTCGGGCGCCAAGTCGCGACCTTCGAAGCGCTCGCCCGCGCCACCGGGGAGCGTTGAGACGACGATCTCGCCGCGCAACGACGTGGCGTGAGCGGGCAGTGGCGCGGGTTTGCTGGCCAGGTTCAGACAGACAAGGAAGCGCCGGCCGTCGGGCGCGTCGCTGCTGCGGATGTAGGCAATGGCGCTCCCGGCGTGGCCCAAGTCGCGCCACTCCCCAACATTCAGCGCCGGCTCGGCGCGCCGCAGCTCCAGCAACGAGCGCGTCAGGCTCAGCATTGACCCCGGGTCGTCGCGCTCCGTCGCGACGTCAACGCCAGCTGGCTGGTCCAGCGGCAGCCACGGCGCGCCCGTCGTGAAGCCGCCCAGCGCAGTCGCGTCCCAGATCATGGGCGTGCGGCAGCCGTCGCGCGTTGGCCCGCCGCGCAGCCCCTGGGGGTCGCGCCACACCGAGCGCGGCAGGTCAGCTTCGACCATGCCTATCTCGTCGCCGTAGTAGAGCGTCGGCGTGCCGCGCAGGGTCAGCAGCATCATCGTGGCCACACGCGCCTGTGCAGCGCCGAGGCGCGTCGCCATACGCCGCCGGTCGTGGTTGCCCAGCACCCAGTTCGGCCACGCCCGGGGCGGCATCGCCTTCTCATAAGCGACCACGGCGTTGCATACCGTCTCAGCGCCCCACTCCTTGAGCTCGAGCAATCCGAAGTTGAACGGCAGGTGCAGCTCATCGAGTGCCTCGCCGTAGAACGTCACGAGCTCGCTGGGGGGCAGCCAGATCTCCCCGATCAACACGCGCTCGTCGAACTCGTCGGCCACTGCCCGCAGCTCGCGCATCAACGGGTGCACGGCAGGCTCATCGCCCCATTTGTCGTGCTCGTCGGGGTGGTCGGGCGAGGCCAGCTCGGGGCCCTTGGCGAGGAGATTGACCACGTCCACGCGGAAGCCGTCCACGCCGCGCTCGAACCAGTAGCGCATCACGGCCTTCATCGCCGCGCGCACCTCGGGGTTCGTCCAGTTGAGGTCGGGCTGCTCCTTAAGGAACGAGTGGAAGTAGTACTGACCCGTGCGCGCGTCCCACTCCCATGCACTGCCGAGGAACGCACTCTGCCACGCGTTGGGCGGCCCGCCACCGGGCGACGGGTCGCGCCAGATATACCAATCGCGATGCTCGGCATCGCGCGCTGATCGCGAGTCGACGAACCACGGATGCTGCGCGGACGTGTGGTTGGGCACATAGTCGAGCAGCAGCCGCATGCCCCGGCGATGCATGTCGGCGATCAGCTCATCGAGGTTGGCCAACGTGCCGAAGAGGGGGTCGACGTCGCGGTAGTCGGCCACGTCGTAGCCGAAGTCGGCCATTGGTGATCGGAAGATTGGCGACAGCCAGACAGCGTCCACGCCCAGCCACTCGAGGTGATCGAGGCGCCGGCGGATGCCGACGAGATCGCCCACGCCATCGCCGTTCGAGTCCTGGAATGAACGTGGATAGATTTGATAGACGACGCCGCGCTGCCACCATAGGCCGCCCAGCCGCTCGCGCCGCGGCCCAGTCATCGGGAGCGCCTGCAAGCAAATTGTGAGCAGGGCCGCACAGGGCGCTTCTTATGCTTGCAACCGCTTGCCAGCGACCCTTTCAGCGGCCGCACCGCCGTGTGCGCCGGAAAAGGAGACTTCACATGACTGACGATCATCACGACGTTGTCGTTACCGATGGTGGCAGTAGCGTTGGTGCGCTGCTGGGCATCATCCTGGCCATCGTTATCGTGCTGGCCATCGTTTGGTTCTTCTTCTTGAGTGGCGGCCAGCAGTCGGCCCCCGACATCAACATCATCCAGCCGCCGGCGTCCTAGTCCGCCGGCAAACCATCAATCACGTGGCACGAGGCGGTCGCGCGAGTCAATCGCGGGCCGCCTCGAATGCTATGGCGGTGACGACGCCAAACGCCATGTGCGGCAGCACGTCGCTCGCCCAGTCGGTCGCCGTCCAGTCGCGCGGCTCGGTCAGCCCGAGGCGCGTCGCCGGATAGTCCGAGGCGGCCATCGCCAGGGCGCCGAGGGCCGTGCCGGCAAGCCAGGCCGGCGGCTTGGGCAGGATCAACCGGGCCACCCCGTAGCAGACGCCGATGGCGATGCCGTTGGCCATCCCGAGCAGTGCACCCAGGGCCTCGCGCCGGTTGGCCGGCGCATCAGGCTCGTCCTCGTCGCCCAGCTCCGCGACCTCCTCATCGTCGGCATCTACGTCAGCGTCACTGCTCAGATCAAGTGGCAGGCCCATCTCGTCGGCCAGCTTGCCGGCGACCCGCGCGGGCAGGTCGCTTGCCGGGCGGCCGCGCAACAGCATGTCGAGATAGCCCACGGCGTTGAGTGCGACGACACCGGCCGCGCCCGCGATGGCGCCTGCGACGATCCTGTTGGCCATGCCTATAGCGTAGCCCTGTGAGCGCCGCTGACCATGCCCTCGTAAGCACGAACGTTGCATTCGCGCCGCCGCTCGACCTCGCGGCAAGCCTGGCGCCGCTCGGGCGCGCCGGGGACGACCTGATCGATCGCTTCGACGGGCTACGGGCGCTGCGAACGTTGAGGTTGACGCCGGCGGATGACGCGCTCGCCTATGCCGCCGAGATCACGGACGGCTCCGATCGACCCGCTCTGACCATTCTCGTTCCGTCCGACCACGCGCACATCCTTGCGGCCCTGGCGCAGGCCGTGCGAGCGACGCTGTTGACCGAGCGCCTGGCGCTCGCTCAGCTGGCCGCTCTCGACGAGGCGGTTGCGCGGCTGGCGCGGTGCTACCCGGGCATCGTGCCGGTGCTGTACCGCGATCCGTTCACGGCGCTCATCCGCTCGATCAGCGCGCAGCAGGTCAACCTGCGCTGGGCGGCGACGGTTCGCGCGCGACTCGCGCAGCGTTACGGAACGCGGCACTCGATTGGTGTCTGGGAGGTCTGGACGCTCCACCCGGAGCCGCTCGCCGACGCGCGCCTCGAGGACCTGCGCGCGCTGCAGCTGACTACGGCCAAGGCGCGCGCCGTGATCGAGGTCGCGCGGGCCGCGCGGGCCGGCGAGCTGCAGCTCGACCAGCTCGACGCGCTCGATGACGAGGGGTTGATCGCCCATCTGACCGGCCTGCGCGGCATCGGCCGCTGGAGTGCCGAATGGTTCCTGGCGCGGACGCTGGGCAGGCCGCGCGTCGTGGCCGGCGATCTCGGTGTGCGCAAGGCCATCGGTCGCCTGTACGACATGCCCGTGCTGCCGACGGAGCTCGAAGTGCGCCGCGCGGCTGCCCACTGGGGAGCGGCCGCGACGCATGCCCAGGCGCTCGCCCTGCACGACCTCGCACAGCCCTGAGTCGCCGCGACCGCGCGCGGCGCTAGAAGGCGTCCTCCAGGGCGCTGATCTTGTCCACCCGGCGGGCGTGCCGGCCACCGTCGAACTCGCCGCCCATGAAGGCCGCCACGCAGGCCAGCGCCACCTCGCGCCCGATGATCCGCGCCCCCATGGCGAGCACGTTCGCGTCGTTGTGCTCGCGGCCCAGTCGCGCGGTGACCGGATCGGCGGCTTCCACGCAGCGGATGCCGCGCACTTTGTTGGCGACGATCTGCTCGCCCGTGCCACTGCCGCCGAGGACGATGCCACGCTCGCAGTCACCGTTGGCAACAGCCCGCGCCGCCGGTGCGATCACGTCCGGGTAGTCGACCGGGGCCGGGTCGTTCACGCCGAAGTCGACGACCTCGTGGCCGGCGTTGCGCAGCCAGTCGGCGATCGGCTCCTTCAGGGGCAGTCCGGCGTGGTCGGTGGCCAGGGCGACCTTCATGGCTGAACCGTATTACCTCCGCAGCCGGCCTGCGGGCCGCTGCTGCGCGTCGGCTGGGTGCGTCCGCATGAATGCCGATGCCCCGGCGCCTCCTTGTGGCTAGTCGGGTCGCCGGTGGCGCTGGTGGCTCTGCTCCTGCTGCGCCTCGGCGTGCTCTGGTCCCTTGGGGCTGACCAGCGTCTCCACGCGCGCCTCCTCGGCCGCGGCATACGCCTCCAGGATCCACTTCAGCACCTGGTCGGTGTCGTCGGTCAGGCGCAACAGCTTCAGGTCCTCGGGGGCAATCATCTTTTCCCCGACGACCGGATCGGCCAACCAGTCCACCAGGCCCTGCCAGTACGCGGTGCCGTAGAGGATCACCGGGAAGTGATCGATCTTGCCGGTCTGGACGAGCGTCACCGATTCCATCAGCTCGTCGAGCGTGCCGTAGCCACCGGGAAAGATGACGAATGCCTGGGCGTACTTCACGAACATCGTCTTGCGCGCGAAGAAGTAGCGGAAGTTGAGCACGAGGTTGCACCACTCGTTGACTGCCTGCTCGTGCGGCAGCTCGATGCCCAGCCCGACCGACACGCCGCCCGCCCTGGCAGCGCCGCGGTTGGCGGCCTCCATGATCCCCGGGCCGCCACCGGTGATGACCGTGATGCCCTGTCTGGCGAGCTTGCCCGCTAGGTCCTCCGCCGCGACCGCGTAGGGGTGGTCCTGTGCGATGCGCGCCGAGCCGAAGATGCTCACTGCCGTGCTCAGCTCGGCGAGCGAGTCGAAGCCCTCGACGAACTCGCCCATGATGCGCAGCGCCCGCCATGCGTCCGTGTCCAGGAAGCTCGTGTCCGCGTACGGCGCGCGGCGCAGGAGCTTGCGATCTTCCGTGGGCTTGCCCTGCGGCCGGCGTGCCTGGCTCACCGGCTCGCCCGTGTCAGCCACGCTCTATCTCCATCGGTCGCAGAATAGACGCATGGCAATTGAGATCGATCCCGTGTGCGGCATGGAAGTCAACACAGAGACAGGACAGTTCAGCACCGAGCACGACGGCAAGACGTACTGGTTCTGCTCGCGCGGCTGCATGCTCGATTTCCAGGAAGACCCCGACAAGTACACCGACCCGAACTACCAGCCCGAGGGCATGTAGAGCCCTCTACGTCGCCTTGAGATAGACCCCGCTGGCGTCGACCAGGTAGCTGCCGTCCGGGCGGCGGACGAGCCGGATGACGATCTGCGCGCAGGTGCTGCAGCGCAGGACCACGCCCGGGCCATGCATGTCGTAGACGCGGAAGGTGCCGACCTGGGCGTGGTTGCCGCAGTGCGCGCACTCGCTCTCCTGGCCGGTCAACTCGACGCCGAAAACCTCGTGCAATGTGCCCGCCACCGCGTTGGCGTCGAGTGTGTGTTCGTCCACGTCAGCCTCCCGATGGTCCGAAGCGCTCGGTCCGCACGCGGCTCGGCGGCAGCCCCAGGCTGACGAGGCTCGTGGCCGCGAGCTCGACGAGCGGAGTGGGGCCGCACACGAAGACGCTGGCGCTCTTGCCGGTGAGGCCCAGGACGTCCTCGAGCATCTGGGCGTCGATGCGCCGTGAGTACCCCGCCCAGCCCTCCGGCTGCTCCCGCGTGAGCGTGTGGACGACGCGCAGCCCATCGCCGCGCGCCGCGAGCGACTCCAGCTCCGAGGCGTAGATGATGTCGGCCGGGGTGCGTGAGCTGAAGAGCAGCGTGCACGGCGCGGCCGAGCCGATAGCCGCGCGGTGACGGACGATCGCCATGAGCGGCACGACGCCCGAGCCGCCGGCGACGAGCAGCAGTGGGTCAGGCGACCCGCCATCCCAGACGAAGTAGCCGCCGATGGGACCGCGCACCTCGAATCGATCCCCCACGATGAGCTCGTCGTGCAGAAAAGGCGAGACCTCACCGCCGGCCACGCGCTCGACGGTCAGCTCGATCCGGCCGTCGCCGCCGGGCGCCGACGCGACGGAATAGCTGCGCTGGGCCTGATAGCCGTCTTCCGCGGTGAGCCGGATGTCGACGTGTTGTCCGGGACGATGCCCGCTCCAGCCGGCAACGTTGAGCGAGAGCGTCCTGATGTGGGGCGTCTCGTCGTTGAGCGCCGCGACCGTCGCGATCTCCCAGGCAAGGCCGGCCATCAGTTCAGTCGCCGCTATAGCGCTCTTCGAGCCACTGGTCGCCGCGGTTGTGGTAGCCGAAGCCCTCCCAGAAGCCGGGTACGTCCTTCTCGACGATGCGCAGCCCGCGAATCCACTTGGCGCTCTTCCAGAAGTAGCGGCCGGGAACAACGAGGCGTGCCGGCCCGCCGTGCTCCGGCGCGAGCGGCGCGCCGTCATAGCCGTACGCGATGAACGCCTGGTCATTGACGATGTCGGCAATCGGCAGGTTGGTCGTGTAGCCGCCGTCACAGAAGGCGATCACGAACGCGGCCCTGGGATCGAGGTCAACCGCCGCAAGAATCGTGTCGACGCTGACGCCGTGCCAGCTCATGTCGAGCTTGGTCCACTTGGTGACGCAGCTGATGTCGACGACGTACTCGCGCGCAGGCAGCGCGTTGAACTCGGCCCACGACCACTCGACCGGCTTGGTGACGAGGCCCTCGAGACGCAACGACCACTGGTCCAGCGGCGTATGGGGCGTGGGCCCGGCCGACAAAACGGGGAAGTCGGTGGTCAGGTACTGGCCGGGCGGCGTGCGGTTGCCCCGGTCCAGGGACCCGCGCCGACCCACAAAACCGCGCGTCACGAGGCGCTCGCTCATCCTCGCGGAGGTTACCCGGCGTGGTACCCGAACGCGACACCTCGTTGCGCCACGCTTGACCGCACGTCTATATTCCCGCCGACTCGTGCTGCCGCAGGGAGGGCAGCGCGGGGAGAGGGAAACAACTCGTATCGGTCGGAGGCTTCTTCTAGGGTGTCGTACACGGATCGTTCGATCACCTGTGCCGATTGCGGCCAGGAATTCACCTTCACTGCCGGCGAGCAGGAGTTCTACGCCCAACGTGGCTTCACGGAGCCGCCCAAGCGCTGCCCATCTGATCGCGCGCTGCGCAAGGCCCAGCGCGGCGGCGCCGGCAACGGCGGCGACCGCTATGGCGCGTCGTCATACGACGGCGGCTACTCGTCCTCGTTCGCCGGCGCGCCCGCGGGCTACTCGAGTGGCGGCGGGTACCGCGAGCGGCGGCCGCGCGAGCTGTTCGAGGCGGTCTGCGCCGACTGCGGCAAGACGGCCAGCGTGCCCTTCCGCCCGACCGGCAACAAGCCGGTCTACTGCAGCGACTGCTTCCAGAACCACCGCTAGCTCGCTCGCCGAGCTCGTTCGTCAATCGCACGGCGCGTCTTATCCACAGCGCGCCGACTCCTCCGATGAATTGGGCGCAAAGCGCCCGATAAGCGGCGCTGCCTAGAGTCGCCGGCGGTTGGTCCCGCCCCACATCAGGCAGCGATCGGAGAGCCATGAACACAGTCCTTACGCGTCTTCTTCAGCCGACCTGGCTTGTGATCGGCCTTGCCTTGCTGTCCCTGCTCGTAGCGCTGGCGATGCTCATCCTGGCCGGTGGCGCGAGCGATACAGAGCAGCTCGTCGGGCCATTCCGCTGGGAGCCGCTAGACCTCTCCGCCTGACGCCCGGCTGCGTGGTGCCGGCCGCGCGCCTACAGTCACGAGGTGGCCGGCCAGCACTTAGAAGCGCCCGATCCGCCTGTATTGCGGCCAGTCTCACGGTGGCCGGTCGTCGTTCTCATCGTCGGTCTCAGCCTGGCCTTGGCGCTGGTCATCCTGGGTGCTGACCTTGCGGGGCGGCCGGTAGAGTCGCCACCCATCGGGACGCCGGGCGTCGTCGCCTCGCCGCGCGTGGTCACGATCATCATGCGCGACTACAAGTTCGATCCGACGCCGCTTTACCTCTACCCGGGCGAGACGGTTCGGCTGAACGTGGTCAACGCCGGCATGGTCGAACACGAGCTCGTGCTGGGTGACCCGGCTGTCCAAGCGGCCTGGGCGGCCGCTGACGCCGGCGCGACCCCGCCGGCGCCGTTCACGACCGCGCCGCCCGCGAGCGCGCCGGCCGACACTGGCGGGCTGCGCGTGCTGCTCGAGTCGGGCGGCTCGGCGAGCGTCCTGTATGTCGTTCCCGAAGGTGGCGAGCTCCTTTTGATCTGCCACCTGGCGGGCCACGCCGAGCGAGGCATGGTCGGGCAGGTCGTGCGCGTGGAGCGCTAAGATGACGCACCACCTGATCACCCCAGAGCAGCTGCCAATTCCCGAGGAGACCAGTCCTTGACCTACGTCATCGCCGAGCCCTGCATCGACGTCATCGACCAGTCGTGCGTCTCGGTCTGCCCGGTCGACTGCATCCACTTCGACCAGGGCGTCGATCGGATGCTGTTCATCGATCCCGACGAATGCATCGACTGCGGCGCGTGCGAGCCGGAGTGCCCGGTCAACGCGATCTTCCCTGAGGACTCGCTGCCCACCGAATGGGCCGCGTACACGGAGCTCAACGCGCGCTGGTTCAAGGACAAGCCGTCGGCGCGGGCGGGTGTCGACGAGCTCAAGCCACCGGCCTGATTCGACGGCCGTAACCGGCCGCGATGAGGTTAGGCGCGGCCCGTCAGCGCGCCCACGATCCGGCCGAGGCTGGGCCTGACGCCATAGAGCAGCAGCGTCGCGCGGAAGATCCGCCCCGCCAGCACCGTGGCCACGATCACGAAGACCAGCTGGGCGACGAACGACGCGCCGACCATCAACCACGGCACCTCGGGCAGCGCCAGCAGCTCCAGCGACGCCGCCGGCGCGGTCAGCGGGAAGAGTGCCAGCGCCCAACAGATCACCGAGCTGGGATCGCTCACGAAGAGCGGCGTGGCGATGACCGGCACGACTGCGAAGAAGCCAAAGAAGCTCGAGTACTGCTGGCCCTCGCGGGCGCCCGGTGCCACGGCGCCAACAGCGGCGAAGATTGCACCGTAGCCCAGGTACCCCAGGCAGAAGAAGGCCACCGCCAGGACCAGCTGGACAGGTGACAGCGATACGTCGAGCGAGAACTGCTGATTGATAAGAGGTATGGCGATCAACGCTGTGACGAGCCAGATCGCAACCTGGGTCAGGCCGGCCGCCCCCAGCCCGAGCACCTTGCCGGCCATCAGCGGCAGCGCCGGGATCGAGCTGAGCACGATCTCTACGACTCGATTCTCCTTCTCCTCCGTCACGGACTGGAGCAGGTAGCCACTGGTGATGAAGATGCTCAACACGAAGATCAGGGTGAAGATGTAGGGCAGTGCGAAGCCGGCCAGGACTGACGCGTCAGTGACCGGGTCGCCGGTTGTCGAGACTGACGTGACACGGGTCGGTGTGAGCAGCTGCGCGAGGGCGGAGTCGGGCAGGCCAGCGTCACGCAGGATGGATAGCCGCAGCATCAGCTCGATCTCCGACTGGGCGGACTGCTCCAGCCTGAGCGCTTCGATCGAGCTCAATGGCTTGTTCGAGCCGGCACCATCGGCGACGATGCGTCGGATGTCGGGGGCGGCCGGCCAGCCGGCGGGCACGAGGTAGTAGTCGCGTGCCGTGCCTGCCGCGAGCCGTGCGTCTGCGTCGGCGCGATCGACCAGCAAGATGTGCGGAGTCAGCGCCTGGTCGGTTGTCAGGACAACCGGCGACTCGTCGACCACGAGCACCTGGCCCAGGGGCTGTTGTGAGCCCGCGGTCGAAAAGAAAGCCGAGATGCCGAACATGAGCGCCATCGCCGCCGGCAACAGCAGCGTGCCGGCGATGAAGCCGCGCCGGCGCACCGTGCGCAGGTAGTCGCGCTGGGCGACGAGCAGGACGAGGCGCAGGAAGGAACGGCGCATGGTCAGCTCCTCACGCGACCTTCTGCGCCCGCTCGTCGCCGGCGACGGCACGCACGAAGATCTCAGCCAGGTTTGGTGCCTCCACGGCGAAGCGCTCGACCTCCGCGTCGGTATCGCCCAGCTCGCGGAACAGGTCCTGCGCGGTCGCGCCCTCACGCAGCAGGTAGCGCACCGAGCCGTCGAAGGCATTCGCGTGCGTGGCCGCCTTCAGCTCGTCGGTATCGGTCGGCAGGTGCCTGCCCACCACCTCGACCGCGCCGTCACTGAATGCCCGGCGCACGTCGTCCACCTTGCCGTAGAGCACGCGCTTGCCGCGGTCGATGAGCAGGATGCGGTCGCACAAGAGCTGCGCGTCCTCCATGTCGTGCGTGCTCATGACGACGGCCGCCCCACGGTCGCGCTGCTCCAGCAGGAGGTTCTTGAGCATCGTGGCGTTGACCGGGTCGAGGCCCTGGAACGGCTCATCGACGATCAACAGGTCGGGCGAGTTGATGATGGTCGCGATGAGCTGTGCCTTCTGGTGCATGCCGCGTGACAGCTCGCCGGCCTTCTTGGTGAGCGAGTCGCCCAGGCCGACCTCGATGAGCAGCTCCTTTGCGCGCTGCCGGGCCGCGCGCAGTGAGAGGCCGCGCAACGCGCCGAAGTAGGCCAGCGTGTCGAGCGCCGGAACATCGCGATACAGGCCGCGGTCCTCCGGCAGGTAGCCGACGCGACCCTGGTGCTCCAGCCCCGGTGCCATGCCGAAAATGCTGATCTTGCCGCGATCGGGCCGGATGATGTCCAGGATCATGCGCATCGTCGTCGTCTTGCCCGCGCCGTTCGGCCCCAGGAAGCCAAGTAGCTCGCCGGGTCGGACATCGAACGACAGGTCGGCCACGACATCCGTGGTGCCGAAGCGCTTCCAGACCCCCTCGACCACGACCGGTGACGCGGTCGCTCCAGCCTCGCTCACCCTGCCAGCCTAGCGAAGTGGGCCGTGGAGGGCGCAAGTGACACTCGGCCTATCCTGAAGGTCATGCGCATCGTTTCGCTGCTGCCGTCGGCCACGGAGATCGTGTGCGCCCTGGGCCTGGGCGACGAGCTTGTCGGCCGGACGCACGAGTGCGACTACCCGGCCGACGTGGCCAACGTGCCGGTGATGACCGCCGATGTGGGCGGGCTGCCCAATGCCACCAGCCGCGAGATCAACGACCGCGTCGCCCACTCGATCCACGGGGGCTCATCCATCTACGCATTGGACCTGGCCGCGCTGGAGGCTGCCGATCCGGACCTGATCCTGACCCAGGAACTGTGCTCGGTCTGCGCGGTGTCCTATCGCGAGGTGTCCGATGCGGTACGGCGCCTGGATTCCGACGCGACGGTCATCAGCCTCGAGCCGACGTCCATCGAGGGCATCTTCAACACCATCTCGACCGTGGGTGCCATGGCTGAGGCGGAGGACGAGGCGGTGGGCCTCGTGGAGATGCTGCGCGAGCGGCTGGCGCGAATCGAGAACCGCGTGCTCGAGCGCCGGCTGCAGGGCATCGCCGCGCGGCGCGTCGTGTGTCTCGAGTGGCTCGACCCGCCCTTCGCGAGCGGCCACTGGGTGCCTGAGCAGGTGCGCCGCGCGGGTGGCTGGGACCTGCTGGGCGCGCTCGGCCAGCCGGCACGCGAGTCGACCTGGATGGACGTGCGCGACGTCGAGCCCGAGCAGCTGCTGTTGATGCCGTGCGGCTTTGACGCTCCCCGGACTGCTGATGAGTGGCTGCGCGGCCGCGCCACCCGGCCGGACTGGATCGAGAGCCTCGCCGCGGTGCGCAACGGCGAGGTCTACGCGCTCAATGGATCGGCGTACTTCTCCCGGCCGGGACCACGCGTCGTCGACGGCATCGCCCTCCTGGCCGAGCTGTTCGACCCGCGCGAGTTCACGTCCGAGGCGCCGGCGGATGGCTGGCTGCCGGTCGAGGTCGCCGCTTGACGTTTCAGCGCGAATTCAACTGCCTCTGGTGCGGCCGGCTCCACCGAACAAGATCCGACTCGGACCTCGAGGGCTATGCGCTCCTCTGTCCCGACTGCGTCGGCCGGGCAGGCGAGAACGAGTTCCTGCGCTTCCGGCTGAAGGGAGGCCTGCGTCTGCGGGCGGAGGCGGAGCGCCCGTCAGCGGTGGCCGTGGCTCCGGTGCGCACCCCTGACGAGGAGCTCAAGGTCTATTACGCGCAGCGCGCCGGCGAATACGACGACTGGTTCCTGCGCAAGGGCCGCTATTCGCGCGGCGCCATCGCCGACGCGGCGTGGGCCGCAGACATGGACACGGCCACCCTGTGGCTGGACGCGCAACCACTGCGCGGCGAGATCATTGAGCTGGCCGCCGGCACCGGCTGGTGGTCGCCGCTGCTAGCCCAGAAAGCCTCGACGTTGTGGCTCTACGACATCAACGAGGAGCCGCTCGAGCTCGCGCGCCAGCGCCTGGTCGCGCACGGGCTCGCCGCGCATATCCACGTGCGCGACGCGTGGGCCGAGCCGGACCGCCAGGTGGACGGGCTCTTCTGCGGCTTCTGGCTCAGCCACGTGCCGCGCCATCGACTCGGCGACTTCCTTGCCCTTTGCCGGCGCTGGCTGAAACCCGGCGGGCGGATGGCCTTCATCGATTCACGCCGCGACCCCGAGTCGAGCGCGATCGACCATCCGCCGCCGGCCAATGATGTGAGCGTGCGCAAGCTCGATGACGGCCAGACATTCACGATCGTCAAGGTGTACTGGCAGCCCGAGGAGCTCGAGGCGGCCCTCCGCACCGCCGGTTTTGCGTCGGCGCATGTCACGACCACGAGCCGCTTCTTCCTGATGGGCGAAGCCAGCGCGGCCTGACATGCGTTTGTTACGGGGACGAAATCGCGACTGCCGCCGCGACAGAATTGGCGCAAACGCCCATGCCTGACCATTCGCCCTGGTGCCGCCGACGCTCTTCATCAATCCCCCGCGAGACGCCGCGTTCGTGGAGATGGTGACTGTTGAATCCGCATCGGCCACGAGCCCGGAGGAACTTCGTTCGCGGCTGGCGAGGCACTACCCCAACGTGATCGTCAGGCAGCGGTCACTCGAGGGCGAGCGGGCTCAGGTTTGGTACGTCTATCGCGATGGCCACTGGGTGGCTGACTAGTACGGGGGAGCGGGAGGGCTACGTGTCGGACAGCGTGCGCGAGGATATCCGGACGACCAGCGACGAGATCGAGGCCGACGCACAGTTGCTGGCTCACGTGGAGCGCCGGAAACAGGATCCCAAAGCCAACGACGAGGAGCTTCAGCGGCTTGCCGCACAGGCGGAAGCGCTGGGGCGCAGGATCGGCGAGAGGACGCGCATCGAGAAGAAACTGGTCGACCAGGCGGCCAAGACGTAGTCATCTGGCCAAAGCCGTCAGTGCCGGCGGCACTAAACTCGCCGCCATGTCGCTCGCCAGGTCCACGATCGCAACTGTCGGCTCCGGGGTGATGGCGGAGGCGATGATCGCCGGCCTATTGCGCGGCAAGCAGGTCGCACCGAATCGGATCATCGCGACCCATCCGCGGGCCGATCGGCGGCGCGAGCTGATCAGCTCATACGGGATCAGCACGGTCGAGGACAACGCCAGCGCGGTCGACAAGGCGGACGTTGTCGTGCTCGCGATCAAGCCACAGATGCTTGCCCGCGTCGGCAGGGAGATCGCGCCGGCGCTGAAACGCGGCAAGCTCGTCATCAGCATCATCGCCGGCGCGACGACGACCGCCCTGGAAAACGCGCTAGGCCACGACCAGATCGTGCGCAGCATGCCCAACACCCCGGCCCAGCTTGGCCGAGGCATGACAGTCTGGTACGCGACACCCAGGGTGACGAAGACCCAGCGCGACCAGGCGCGCGTCCTGCTGGGCAGCCTGGGCGTGCAGCTCGAGGTCGATGACGAGAAGCTCGTTGCGATGGCTACCGCCGTCAGTGGCACTGGCCCGACCTACGTCTTCCTGGTGATGGAGGCGCTCATCGACGCGGCGGTCCACCTGGGCTTCCCGCGCCACGTCGCACATGACCTCGTGATCGAGACGCTCGAGGGCAGCACGCTGTTTGCCAAGTCGTCGGGCATGCACCCGGCGCAGCTGCGCAACATGGTCACATCGCCCGGCGGCACGAGCGCGGCCGCGCTGCACGAGCTCGAGTCGGGCCGCCTCAGGACTGTCCTCAGCGAGGCGGTGTGGGCGGCGTTTCGGCGGACCGAGGAGCTGGGCCGAACGCTGGAGATCGACACCTCCAAGGGTTGATGAGCCTCAGTGGACCAGCGCGTAAGACAGGACGGGCCGGACTGCTCTTGATCGCACTTGTGAGTGGCTGTTACAAGGAGCCCGTGGCGGTAATCGGCGGCGTGAGCGACACGTGATGCGGAGCGACACCTGATGCGCGTCGAGCTCCTCGCGACCCCGGACTGCCCACACCTCGAACAGGCCGAGGAGATCGCGCGCGAGGCCCTGGCCAACGATGGTCGCTTGGGCCACTCGCCGGCCATCGAGCGCGTGTACGTCAGCGACATCGACACCGCGGCAGGCCTGGGCTTCCACGGGTCACCGACCTTGCGCATCGACGGCCGCGACGTCGTCCCTGTGCCGGCCGGCGAGGGGTTCCACCTGGGTTGCCGGCTGTACCGCCAGCCCGATGGCTCGCTCGACGGCGTCATCCCCGCGACCGTGATCGCGGCCGAGGTCGAACGGCGCGAAGAGGAAGCGGCCGCGCATGAGGCCGCGAAGTTCCATCCGCGCGCCCTGCCCGCGAAGCTGTCCCGCGCGTTTTTCCTGTGGGCGTCGCACCGCCGCTTCCTGGGCCGGCTGGCCACCGCGATTCCGCTGACGCGGCGCATGGTCCGACGCTTTGTCCCCGGTGAGCGTCTCGACGACGCGCTGGCCACGCTCGAGGGTCTCCAGGCCGCAGGCATGCGCTGGACCGTCGACGTGCTGGGCGAGTCCATCTCGTCGGAGGCGATGGCGACGGCGGCCGCGGATCGCTACATCGAGACCCTCGACGCGCTGGCGGAACGCGGCCTCGAGGCCAACGTCAGCGTGAAGCTGACGCAGATGGGCCTGGCCATCGATCGCGACTTCTGCCTAGCCAACGTGCGGCGCATCGTGGACCGTGCCCGGTCGGGCGGGGCCTTCGTGCGCATCGACATGGAGGACCACACCAAGACAACTAAGACCCTCGAGATCGTCCGCGAGCTTCACGCCGACTATCAGGGCGTCGGCGCGGTCATCCAGTCTTACCTGCGCCGCTCGGCCGACGACGTCGCGGCGCTCAACGCGGAGGGCATCCGCGTCCGCCTGTGCAAGGGCGCGTACGACGAACCGGCGAGCGTCGCCTTCAGGACGCGCGAAGAGGTCGACCGCTCGTATATCGAGCTGATGGAGCGGCTGCTCACGGACGGCAACTACCCGGCCCTGGCGACGCACGACGATCGGCTCATCGATCACGCGCTCGCGTTCGTCATGGAGCACGCCATCGACCCGGCGCGCTACGAGTTCCAGATGCTCTACGGCGTCCGGCGTGACCTGCATGAGCGCCTCGTGGCGCTG
>DATBRX010000148.1:0-4782 GCA_036560085.1 Candidatus Limnocylindrales bacterium | reverse complement strand
GGCGGAGTACGGCCGACCGCTGTTCATCGGTGCCTCAGCCGACCTCGCCGAATCGACCAACCTGGCCGGATTCGGCAAGGACTTCGGCGACCTCCCTGGATGGGGCTGGTACGAACGCGATTCCAACCCGCGCGGCACGGTCCTGCCGACCCAGATCACCGAGTTCACGAATGCCGGCCTCGCCGTCGGCATGGCCACGGTCAACATGGCGGCCAACCCGTTCGACGATTTCAACGGCTTCTGGGGCACGTGCTCGACGTACGGGTCGTTCTCGTATCTCAAGTACGGGCCCATGCGCCTGTTCAGCCAGCTTGCGCAGGACTGCGAGCTGAAGCTGGGCAAGGTGCTGTGGATCGCCGGTCACGCGGGGCCAGAGACCGCGGAGGACTCGCGCACGCACTTCGGCATCTTCGAGACCGCGGTCACGCAGCTCTTCCCCGAAGGCCACGTGATCGATCTCCATCCGTGGGAGTACAACGAGGTGCCGGTCCTGCTGGCGGCCGCGCTCGCGACCGAGGTGCCGATCGTCGCGCTGCACCTGACGCGGCCCGCAGTGGAGATCCCGGATCGCGCTGCGATGGGCATGCCATCGCATTTCGAGGCGGCGCGCGGGGCCTACGTCATGAGGCCGTTCCGCGACGGGGTCGCCCATGGCGGGACGGTGTTCGTCCAGGGCACGACCACGACCGCGAACGTGGTCAAGATCCTGCCCCGGCTCGATGAGCTGGGCCTCAACGTGAAGATCGTCATCTGCGCGTCACCGCAGCTGTTCGCCATGCAGGATGAGGCGTACCGCGAGTCCGTCGCGTCGCTGGGCGATCGCTGGGACGGCATGGCCGTGACCAACCGCGCGTGGCAGACGATGCGCCACTGGATCGGTGGCCCGATCGCCCACGATTACTCACTCTCGTCTGATTTCGATGATCGCTGGCGCACCGGCGGCACGGTCGAGGAAGTCATCGACGAAGCGCACCTCGGCCCGGATCACATCCTGGCCGCGATCCAGCGCTTCGTCACTGAGCGCGAGGTGCGCCTGGCGCGCGTCCGGGAGCTGGCTGAGGCCGCCGCCGCCAACTAGTGATCAGCCCAATACGACCAGCACCACTCCGGCCGCGACGACCAGGGCACCGATCCACCGGCTCGCGCCCACCCCTTCCTTCAGGAACATCGCGCCGAGGAAGACTGCCAGGACGACGCTGACTTCGCGCACGGCGGCCACGCTGGCCGCGGGCGCGAGCGACAGCGCCACCAGGACAAGCGTGTAGGCGGCCGTCGTGCCGATGCCGGCGACGACGGCCTGCCAGTTGACTGCCTTCCTGACGCGCGCCCAGCCGCCGCGCGCCGCGACGAAGAACACGCCGGCGACTGCGGGCGCGATGAGGATCAGGAACAGGTACGTCGCCGGGTCGGCGTAGCGCACGCCCTGCTTGTCGACAAGCGTGTAACCGGCGATCGACGTCGCGACGGCAAGCGCGAGCACGACGTCCGACCAGCGCGCGCCGCCCCTGATGCCGCGCACGAGCATCACCCCGCCGCCAACGAGCGCCACTCCCGCGATCTGCCACGGGTGAAACGCGACGCCGAACGCGATCGAGACGATCAGCACGATGACCGGCGCCATGCCGCGCGCGATTGGATAGACGAGACTCATCTCCGCGCGGCGGTAGGCCGCAGTGAGCAGATAGAAGTAGACGAGCTCCAGGACCGACGAGGCGATGATCCACGGCCAGGCCTCAGGCTGGACATTCCAGCGCAGCAGCGCGAGCGGCAGCGCGACGAGCGTCCCGGCGAAGATTGCGACTGCGGTGGTGGCCTGGTTGTCGGGGCTGCGCGCGATGACGAGGTTCCACAGCGCGTGGATCACGGCCGCGCCAAGTGCGATGGCCAGCGCGGTGAGCGGCATCCGTTAGTGGCCCTGGGTGGCTGGCGTCAAATGCGTGCCAGCCGGGTCAGTCGGTG
The DNA here is from genome assembly GCA_036560085.1 of Candidatus Limnocylindrales bacterium. Taxonomy (GTDB): domain Bacteria; phylum Chloroflexota; class Limnocylindria; order Limnocylindrales; family CSP1-4; genus JALYGJ01. The sequence goes on along the minus strand of DATBRX010000148.1, from coordinate 2,823 downwards.
AGCTAAGCGGATGCGCCCGCGGGGATCTTGGCTACCGTTTCGGCGATGCGCTCGAGGGCCAGCTGCAGGTTCTCGCGCGAGTTGGCGTAGGAGATGCGGATGTGGTCCGCGCCAACCTTGCCGAACGCAGTGCCGGAGAGGGTGCATACGCCGCCTTCGTAGAGCAGCTTGTCGGCCATCTGGGTGCCGTTCATGCCCGTGCCGCTGACATTGGGGAAGACGTAGAACGCGCCATGGGGCATGCGACAGGTGATGCCGGGGATCGCGTTGAGGCCGTCCACGATGATCCCGCGCCGCACGCGGAACTCTTCGACCATGCGCGCGACTTCGTCCTGCGGCCCGTTGAGCGCCTCGATCGCCGCGATCTGCTCGAAGCTGCTGGTGCACGAAACGCTGTTGATGATCAGCTTGCTGAACGGATCGACCAGGGCCGGCGGCAGGATCGCGAAGCCCAGGCGCCAGCCGGTCATCGCCCACGCCTTACTGAAGCCGTCGAGGATGATCGTCCGCTCGGCCATGCCGGACAGCGTCGCGATCGAGAAGTGCTCGCCCTCGAAGACGCCGCGGCCGTAGATCTCGTCAGCCATCACGGTGATGTCGTGCTCGCGCGCGATATCGGCAATTGCGGTGATGTCTTCGCGGGTCAGGACGCCGCCCGTCGGGTTGTGGGGCGAGTTGAAGATGATCAGCTTGGTCTTGGGCGTCACGAGCGCACGCAGCTCGTCGACGTCGAAGCGGAAGTCGTTCTCCTCGCGCAGCGCGTAGGGCACGGGCGTGCCGCCGGTGAAGCGCGTCATGGACTCGTAGATCGGGAAGCCGGGGTCGGGGTAGATGACCTCGTCGCCTGGCTCGATCAGGGCCAGGATCGCGTAGTACATGATCGGCTTAGCGCCGGGCGTGACGACCACGTTGGCCGGGTCGGCCTCGAAGCCGCGCGACCGGAGCGACTCCTTGGCGATCGCCTCGCGCAGCTTGGGCTGGCCGAGCGGCGGACCGTAGTGCGTCCAGCCCTCGTCGAGTGCTTTCTTCGCCGCCTCGCGGATGTTCACCGGGGTGTCGAAGTCGGGCTCACCGATCTCCAGGTGGACGATGTGCCGGCCCTGGGCCTCCAGCGCGCGACCCCGCGCGGCAGCCTCGAAGGCGGTCTCAGTACCGATCCCCACCATGCGCTGTGCAAGCTTCATGACCGGCATCCTAGCAAAGGCCGATTCGCCCCCAGAAGTGCCGATCGGACCGGATCACCGCACGGTGACCACGATCGATGCCTCGAGCCGAAACTGCTCCCCGCCGATTTCGCCGACCGTGAAGCTTGAGCCCGCATGAAAGCGATAGGTGCCAGCCGGCAGGTAAAGCTTGCCGTCGCGAACATACGGATCGAGCGGGTTCGGTTCTGCGGATCCCCATGCCGTCGGTGAGAATCCGTGTGCTATCGACTCCCCACTTCGCAAGTCTCTCGATCCCGGGCACAGGAGGATGAACGGACCGGGTTCGAAGGTGATCGGGCCATCGAGTTGCTCCAGCGAGATGATGGGCCCAGACAGACACGTCACGGTCACGTCGGCATCCGAAGTCAGCGCCGCAACAACGTCGATGGGCTCACTCTGCGTGTACTCGGTCTTGTCCGCCGGGATCTCCAGGGTGAATTCAACGCCGTCTTTGCTTGCGGCGATATCCATCTCACGGCCGTCGTGTGCAAAGAAATTGATCGCGACACCAGAAGCGTCGACGTCCGTCCGCAGATCGAGTTCGACACCCACGAAATAGAGCCCCGCGCATACATACCCCGCCGGCTGACATCGATCATGCGACGCGACCTCGACCACGTAACCCTCAGATTGGCGGGATAGCCGAACCGACACGTATTCCACCCCAGTCGATGAGGGCCATTCGACGCGCAATCGCGACAAGTCACCCTCCGGGTTAGTCACCGTCGCTGACTGGATAAGAGCCGGCCTGATCATTCGGCATCCGCCAACAAGATTCGTGTCGTCGAGCACAATCATGGTTCGGCCTAACCCCACGGTATCGGTGCACTCGATCGTTACCGGCTCGAGCGATGGTGTGGCCACGGGCGGTAGCGTGGGCGCTGGTGGACTCGGCTCTGAAGTCGGCCATTCAAATACGACGGATACGGAATCGGCCGACACTGGCGCGGACAGCTGCAGGCGGAGCTTGGTCTCGAAGACGGCTGCGTCGATGATCGCGTTAATCGGACTCGCGTGGAGAGCGACAAGCTCATATCCGGCACCCCCCCGCCTGAGCACCAGCCGGTCCAAGTCACTGTAGCCGCCAGCCCATGTGATCTCGAGCAACGATTGGTCGCCACCCGGGTTCCCGACAGTAAGCGGCAGTTCGTCTTGTGACTCAGATTTGGTGGCCGTGCAGGATGCGACGACTCCGGCTTCGTCCACGAAACTCGGCCCGGGGTCGCAGCCGATCGTTCGCGAAACGTCCGATGAAGTCGGCGAAGGAGAAGGACTGGTAGCCGACACTCCGTCGACGAGCGCAACGATTGCCCAGTGCCAGCATGTCGGCTCAGCGCCACAGCCAGTGAACAACCTGGGCGCTACGGCGTAGGTCGCGCGTAACGATGGGACAGGGCCACGCCCGGTGGCACCGATTATCTCGTCGTAGGCGTTGTTCTGGACCGGCAAGCCACCGGAGCTGTCGAAATCGGGGTTGTCGGGATCGTTGGCATCGACCGGTTCATCGAACAGCCAGGCGGCGTTGCCACACCATAGGGACGGAAGCCCAGCGGCCACGTTCTGCGGCGGCGGCTGGCACAACACTTCACCACCCTGCTGGGTCAGCCAACCATCCACC
>DATBRX010000147.1:0-6323 GCA_036560085.1 Candidatus Limnocylindrales bacterium | reverse complement strand
GTACGACACCTTTGTCGATCACCCCTGGCTGCCCGGCCAGTACACCTACGCGATCCAAACCGTCGACGCCAACGGCGTCCGCAGCTTCCGCTCCGAGGAGGTCGCGGTGGACGTGTACTTCCCGGGTACGCCGACCAACGTAAATGACACCACCCCACCGACGGTGCCCACCGGTTTGACCGCCCAATCGCTCGGTGACAAGCAGGTCGCGTTGAGCTGGCAGCCCAGCACGGATACGAGCGACGTGGGCTACCTGGTCAAGCGCGGCTCCAAGATCATCGCGCGCGTCTTCGGGACCAACTACGTCGATCGGCCCTCAAAGGCCGGCGCCTACTCCTACAGCGTCGTGGCCTTCGACGCGTACGGCAACACCGTCGCGTCGGCGAAGGTGGACGGAGTGGCCGCCCTGTAGGCCCACCGACGCGGCGATCGCGGCCGCGCCACTCAGACTGAAAGCAGAGACCGGCCCTGACGGGGCCGGTCTCGTGTCTTGTAAGGTTGCCAAACCGGGTCGCCGCCGGGTAAAGTCGTTACAGACACAAGTCAATCGAGTGCCCCAGCACTTCGGTGACGTCTCGGGAGCCATCTGTCCGTGCCCCAGCACGTGCAGGGAGGGGATGCCGTGGATTACGCGCACGCCGTGTTGCGCCAGCCCGCGCCGAGCGGGATCAGGACACGACTCATTCTTGTGCTGTCCATGTCACTGGTCCTCGCGGGCCTGCTGCCGAGTCCGGTAAGTGCCGGCTGGCTCAGCAGCACATGGCCGGCCTACGAGGCCACGCCCAACTCGGAAGCTGCGCGGGTGCTCGAGATCGCCCATGAACAGCTCGGCGACCGCTTCGTGATGGGTGCCATCGGTCCCGACGCCTTTGATTGCTCGGGCCTCGTCTGGTACGCCTTCAAGAACGCCGGCCTGGCCGATCGCATGGGCGGCAAGCGCCGCGGCGCGCGAAGCTATCTCAACTGGTTCAAGGCCAATCTGCCCAAGCAGGTCTCACACAACCTCGCTGACGCGCGTCCGGGCGACATCCTCATCTGGGGTGGCGGACACCATTCGGGCCTGTTCATCGGCGGCAAGTGGGCGATCAGCGCGCTCAACCCGCGCTATGACATCCGCATCCATCGCGCCGACCGCGTCGGCCTGCCTTTTACCGCGGTGCTGATGGTGAACATCTCGCGCACCGACGAAGGCTCCACACCAACGCCTTCGCCAACACCTACTCCGACCGCGACGCCCGCGACCAGCGCTTCACCAAGCGCCGCCCCGAGCACCGCGCCGGCGCACTAGTCCGGCAGCGGCCCGAACCTCTCGGGCGCGAGCTCAGGCGGGATCGCGGCGGCGCCACCCACCATCAGGTCGGTGACGAGCCTGGCTGAGCCCGGCCCGGTCGAGATGCCCCACGGTCCGTGGCCGGCGCAGATGTAGAGGTTGGCGCTGCCCGGGACGCGCCCGATAAGCGGCAGCCCGTCCGCGCTCAGCGGCCGCGGGCAGGCGCGCACGCCGCGGATGGGCGCATCGAGGATGCCCGGCACGAAACGAGCGGCGAAGCGCAGGATGGGCTCGCGCCACTCGAGCGGATCCGGCTCCTCGTCCAGGAACGTCGACCCGACGACGCTGACGCCGGGGACCGATACGAGGCTGAAGTCGTGGTCCCGCGGCCCGTGCTCACCCGCGGCGGCGCCGATCGACGCCTGGATGCCCGCCTGCTCAAGAACGTGGCGCGGGGCATTCGCCAGCTCCACCTCGACGACTGATCCCCACAGCGGCCGGATCGGCCGCCAGGATCCTGTTGGGTCGATCACCTCGGGCGACCACGGACCGGCCGCGACAAGCACCTTGGCAGCGCTGATGTGGCGCCCATCCACGACGACGCCGCCGACCGCGTCCCCTTCCCTGCTGAGCGCCGCGGCGCGGCCCATGCGTATGGTCACGCCGCGCTCCTCCGCCAGCGACGCATACGCATACGTGGACGCGCCCGGCCAGATGGGGTAGCCGATATCCACGCGGCACGCCCACAGGCCGGGCGCGAGCGCGTGCTCCAAGTTTCGCAGCGCGGCGTCGGCGAGCACGTCCACCGTCAAGTCCGGAAACGCCGCGCCGACGCTTGCTGCCTCCGCGCGCGCCGCGTCCTCGCGCTCCGTGACGAAAAGCATGCCGCCCGGTTGATCGGCCAGCTTGAAGCTCGTCGATGTGAGCGACAGCTCGCGGTACAGCTCGATCGTTGAGTGGTAGAGAGCGGCCAGGACCGGGTCGAACGGATGCTGGACCACGCCCGAGTTCGCGCCCGACGCCGCTGAGGCGAGGCCCTCGCGCTCGACGAGGACCACCCGCTTGCCGGCCTGTGCCAGGAAGGCGGCCGCAGAAGTGCCGACTATCCCGCCCCCGATGACGACGACGTCGGCGCGGTCCACCTAGACGGTGACGATCGCGCCGGCGCCGGAGCGCCATATGGCCGCCGTCATCCCCAGATCACCGCTGAGCGCGCGCAGGTAGCCCTTCGTTGGATGCGGGTCGAGGTGGTTGCGCGCGCCGGGCGTGCGCTGTGAGTCGAAATACAGCGTGTTGGTGCCGATTGCATCGCCGGCGTTCATGAACAGATCATCGACTGTCGCCGCGTCGCCGGCCATCAATTGTTCCGGGTAGCTGGTGCGCGAGCCCGTGGCGAAGGCGAATACGGCGCCCGCGCCGACCGCCAGCCAGCCGCTTGCGTAGTTGTCGACGTGCTGGCGCGCAGTGTCCAGCGGCGGAATGGGATCCTCGTTGAGGCCGTTACCCGCCGTGTAGCAGCCGCGCATCAGGAAGACGGCAGCGTGCGGCGCGAGGCGGATCGAGTCCCTGATCTTGTTCGCGCCGTAGTAGTGGACCTCGTATTCACCACTGCCGTCGTACGCGTTCAGGCCCATGCCGTCCTGCTGGACCTCCCATAGCTCGGGGGTGTTGCTGGGCCAGCCGTAGCCGTGGCCGTAGTACGCGACAAGGCTCGCACCCTGGATCTCAGCCAGCACTACCTCCCAGGTCGCATGCGGATAGAACACCCGATGGACATCCATGCCGGCCGCCTCGGCGCGCAGGGCCATCTCCTCGCCGAGGGTCAGGTTGCCTTCCGTCAGCTCGCCGGTCGGCGCGACGATGATGACCGCCTTGGGCACGGCCAGACCTGGTGAGGTGCTGGGCAGCACAAAGGTGGTCGGCGTCGGCAAGGCGGTGTTCGTCGGCGTCGGCACGAGCCCGCTGCTCGGCGAGGCCAGCACCGCACCGGTCGGCATCGCAGTCGCAGTGGCAGCTGGCGTCGCGGTTGCCGTCGCGGCCGCCAACGCGGGAACGGTGGGCGAGGCAGATGGTGCCGCGACAGGCTGAGCCATTACATAAGCGCCCGCCAGCAGCACGACAAAGGCCAGCAGCAGGCCAATTGGGCGCATGACCTGTTGATTCTGCCTGACACGGCCCAATCGCCATGAAAGAGCGACGCGGCGGACGCGAGGAGAGAAGCGCCCGCCGCGCCGTCTGCTGGGGCTCTAGGCGGCCAGAGCTTCCTCCTCCGCCTCGGTGGATTCGTGATCGGCTGAGGCGCTGAAGGCCAGTGTGTCGGCCTCCACCCCCATCGCCGCAGCCTGGGCGGCGAGCGCCTCGGCTGCGGACTCGGCGGCGTAGTCCTTCTTCTTCTTGCCTGACAGCATCTCGACCGAGTTGGCGACGATCTCGGTCTTCCAGTGGCGCTTCTTGTCGGCGTCCTCCCACTGGCGCGTCTGCAGCCGGCCGATGATGCTCACCAGCTGGCCCTTGCCCAGGTATTGGCCACAGATCTCGGCCAACCGATCCCAGGTGACGACGGGGTGGTACTCGGCCTTCTCCGTGCCACCGCGGTAGTCGTTCGTGGCCACGGAGAACTCCGTGACCGTCTTGCCGCTGGCCAGCTTGCGCGACTCCGGGTCGCGCGTCAGCCGCCCTGTGAGTACGACATGGTTCATGCCGCTCCATACCTCCTGACCGGCCGGCACAACCCGGCTCGGCCTGCGTTCTCGGCGGGCGGCGGGAACTAGACCCGACGGACCATAGCCGCGGCGGCATCTCTTTCGCTTATCGGCTTATCCACCATTTCGCGGCCGCTTCCTGCCATTTGCTGTCGGTGAGCAGCCTGTGCCGTCGAAATTTCCCGATCCTCCGACAAATGCCCTGCGCAGGCCGCGTGTGTCAAAAGAATCGACCCTATACGTGGCCCGATCCCCGCTCGCCCACGTCCCGGGCGGCATTTGTCAGGAACCCAGCATGATTGTCTTACCGCGACTCGCTGGACCATTCGCGCAGCGATTCGCAGCGGCCGCGCGCGTCGAGCGCGACCACCCAGACGCCGTCCATGGCTCGCTCCTCCGAAGAAACGCGCCAGTGGGCCACGCCGTAGGTGTCACCAACGCCCAGGACCTGCGCCGAAAACGACGCGTCCGGCCACGCCGCGAACAGCTCGTCGCAGAACGCCAGCAGAGCCTTGCGGCCACGGACCACGTCGGCAAATGGATCGGGCGCGAAGGTTGCGGCAACCGTGAACAACGGACTCAGCCGGCTCGCGTCACCGGTCTCCCATGCGTCGCCGAACGCCGTCAGCCAGCGGGTGAAGGCCTCCAGCCGCGAGGTCACGCGGCCGGCGGCAGCTCGTGGATCTCGCGCGACACCCGCAGCGCAGACTCGATCGAGCCCTGGATCCAGGCGTGGTAGAGCGAGCAGTGCTCGCCCGCGAAGTAGATCCGGCCCTCGGGTTGCACGATCGCCTGTTGCAACGAGGTCTGCTGCTCGGGCGCGAAAAGCGCGAAGGCGCCGCGCGCCCAGCGATCGCTGTACCAGGCGTGCGACGCGCCCACCTCGAATACCTCGCGGATGCGCGGGTGGATCTTCTCGACATCGTCGAGCGCCTCTTCGACCCGCGTCTCCTCGTCCATGGCGCCCCACTGGAGCGCGTCCTGGCCCCACGTATAGGAGGCCAGCAGGATGCCGCGCGTCGTCGAGTCGTCGCTCGGCGGATAGTTGAGGCGGCGCACCGGCAGATCGGTCACGCTCGCGCCGCCGACGATCCCGTCCTCCGCTTCCCAGATGCGCTCGCGGACTTGCATCAGGATCTTGGTTGACGCGTGGTAGTTGAGCTGGCGGACGGCCCGCTCCTTCTCGCGTGAGAAGCGGTGCTCGATCGGGCGCAGGACGCTGAAAGGCACAGTGCAGATGGCGTAGTCGCCGCTGAAGGTGACCTGGTCGGGCCCGACCCGGCAGTGGACGGTGACGCCGCGATCGTCCTGCTGCATCGCCCGCACCTCGGCGCCGAAGCGAACCACTTCGGGCATCGCGTTATAGAGCGCGTTGGGCAGCGCGTCCATGCCACCGGCGATCGTCTGCATGTCGACGTATGCGCCGCTCAGCTCCTCGCGCAGCACCTCGACGAACGAGTTGTGCAGGTCGCTCTCAACGAAGTTCATGACGGCGTAGAACTCGATCGCGCCCTCGCTGAAGCCCTTGTAGCGCAGGAACTCGTAGAGCGAGTACTCGTCGTACTGGCGCACGATCTCCGGCCACGCGGCCTCGCCGTCCTTCTCGACCAGCGCGCGCAGGTCGGCGATCGCGTCATTCCACAGCGAGTCGGCCGACCGGCCGTGCTCGCTGGGCGTCAGGTTGAAGGGCAGGTTTTCCGGATGCTCGTTCGCCTCCGCCGCGGTCATGCGCTGGCCACCGATGTGCACCAGGCCGCGTGGGTTGCCCATGACGAAGGGGCGCATGGGCAGATCGAACTTGCGGCAGTACTCGAGCGTGAGCTCGTGCGAGCGCGGGATGCGCATGGCGCCGGCCTCGGCGTACAACCCCGGACCGAATGGCGCGCGCAGCGTGTAGATCCGCCCGCCGACACGACCCTGGGCCTCGAGCACCAGCGGATCGTGGCCCTGGCGGCGCAGCTCGTACGCGGCGACCAGGCCGGCCATTCCGCCGCCGATGATCAGCACTCGCTTGGCCGGACCAGGCCGCGCGCCGAGTCCGTTGCGGGCGATGTCGAGCACGTCGATCGGCACCGGCGGCGCATCCGCCGGGTTGGGCTGGGTGGGCGGATCGACGTACGCGTCGCTCATCGGGTCAGTCTCCGTTAAGTTCCGGCTATCCAGCGCAGATCGTACTTGGCCCGCGTTACGCTGACGCCACCATGCGACGCCTGGGCACCGTCATCGTGGTCATTCTCGCGGGCTGCACGACGAGCCCGGTGGTACCGACTGCCAGCCCGATCCCGACCGTTGCCCCGATGGGCACACCCAGTTCACTGCCCAGCAACCCCGCCAGCGCGACGCCGACCGCA
>DATBRX010000146.1:0-11956 GCA_036560085.1 Candidatus Limnocylindrales bacterium | reverse complement strand
GTCGTGGAAGCGATGCGGTACCCCTGCCGCGACGAAAATAGTGTCGCCAGCCGTGACCTGGCGCGTGTCTTCGCCCGCCGTGAACCGCGACCGACCTGACATCACGACGTAGATCTCGTCCTCGCGGTGCGGCTGCTGGCGATCGACGTCACCGACACGGAGGACGTACAGGCCAACAGACAGTGAATCGGAGCGCAGGAACTCCAGGTAGGCGCGACCGCCGGCCGATTGCTCGGCCAGCACGTCGGCCAGATGATGGAGATCCATCAGCTACGGTTCCTCGCCCGCCAGGACCTTCCGGAAGCCCTCCTCGTCGATGACCGCCACGCCCAGCTCCTGCGCCTTCGCCAGCTTCGATCCGGCCGAATCGCCTGCGACCAGATAGTTGGTCTTCTTGCTCACCGACCCGCCCGGTTTGCCGCCGGCGGCGCGGATCGCCTGCTCGGCCTGTTCGCGATCGAAGCCCTTCAGCGTGCCCGTCACGACCACCGTCTTGCCGCTGAGTGGGCCTTCCGTGTTAGCGGCGGCCTGTGCGCGCGGTCGCTCAGGCTCGACGCCGGCGTCGACGAGATCGTCGAGCACGTCCGCGGTCAGCGGGTCGGTCAGCCAGCGCTCCAGCGCCGCGGCAACCGTGGGACCTACGCCCGGGATCTGCTCGAAATCCGTGGCTGGAACCGTGCGCAGCTCAGTCGCGATCCGCTTGAACCAGCCGTCCTGTCCGCCCATCGGCTCGTCCTCGCGCGGCGGCCAGCGTGCCGCGAGCCAGTTGGACAGCTCGATCGCCGTGGTGACGCCGACCTGGGGGATGCCGAGGCCGTGGATGATCCGGTAGAGCGGCCTGACGCGCGCCTTCTGGATGGACGCATGCAGGTTCTCCGCGCTCTTGCGGGCAAAGCGGTCCAGCGACTCGATGTCCTCGACGCTCAGGCGGAAGAAGTCGCCACGCGTCTTGACAAGGCCGCGCTCAATCAGCTGGACGAGCACCTTCCAGCCCGCGCCCTCGATATCCATCGAGCCGCGGCCGACGAAATGGCCCAGCTCCTGGCCAACGCGCGCGGGACATGCCAGGTTGGGGCAGTAGTGGCGCACCGCGTTCTCGTCGCGCACGATGGCCGTGCCGCACACCGGGCAAGTGGCGGGCATCTGCCATTCCTTCGCGCCCTTGGGCCGCTTCTCGAGGATGACCCGCACCACTTCCGGGATGACGTCGCCGGCCTTGTGCAGCACGACGTGGTCGCCGACACGGATGTCCTTGCGCCGCACTTCGTCGAGGTTGTGCAAGGTGGCGTTGGCGACGGTCGAGCCCGCGACCTTGGTCGGCGTCATCCGCGCGACGGGCGTGAGCGTCCCGGTGCGGCCGACGTAGGCGACTATGTCCTCGATCACGGTCTCCACCTGCTCGGGCGGGTACTTGTACGCGATCGCCCAGCGCGGCGCGTGCGAGACCATTCCGAGGCTTCGCTGCAGGTCGAAGCGATTGACCTTGACCACGACCCCGTCGGTCTCGTACGCCAGATCGTGGCGTGGCTCCTGCCAGTGCTCGATGAAGGCCGTCACGCCGTCCATGTCGAGATCTGTTGTTGAGCGATTCGGCTCGACCGGGAAGCCGAGCTTCTCGAGCCGATCCAGCGCTGCCGTCTGCGTCGTCGCGCTGCCGGCCTCCACCAGGACGTAGAACCATGCGGCGAGTCGGCGGCTGGCCGTCACTTGCGGGTCGATCTGCCTGAGCGAGCCGGCCCCCGAGTTGCGCGGATTGGCGTACAGCGGCAGGCCGGCTTCCTCACGCTCGGCGTTGATGCGCGCGAACTCGGCCTTGGGCATGTAGATCTCGCCGCGCACCTCGATGCTCACCGGCTCCGTGAGCACTTTTGGCACTGACTCGATCGTTCGGAGATTGGCCGTCACGTCTTCGCCGGTGGTGCCGTCACCGCGCGTGGCGCCCTGAACGAACCGGCCGCGGACATACCTGAGGCTTATCGCCAGGCCGTCGATCTTGAGCTCGCACTCGTAGCGCAGCGTCCTGGCTGCATCCTCCTCGGCCAGATCGAGCAGCCGGCGGGCGCGAGCGTCGAATGCCCGCAGCTCGTCGAACGAGAACGCGTTGTTGAGTGAGAGCATCGGCGTGGAGTGGCGGACCTCCGCCAGGGCGCCGCTGGGCGCGCCGCCAACGCGCTGCGTGGGCGAGTCGGGCGTGTGCAGCTCCGGATGCGCCTCTTCGAGCTCGACCAGCTCCCGGTATAGCGCGTCGTACTCGGCGTCCGTGATCTCGGGCGCATCCAGCTCGTGATACTGCTTGAGGGCGCGCTCGATCTGCTCACGCAGTTCGGCGACACGGGCCGCGGCCTTCTGAGGGGTCACGGCCCGAGCATAGTCAAAGTCGGCGAGTTAGCAGTTCGCGGGTCAGGCGCCTACGGAACGCGTGGCGGGAAGAAGACGTCGGCGACGTCCAGGTAGTACGGGAAGTCGTCGTCCTCAGGAGCACCGATCGCATCCACCGCCAGCGTGTCGGGCCCGATCCGGCCTCGGTCGGTGGTGCAGAAGCCACCGACGGCGAACGAGTCGCCGACCTCATCGAGAGGAATGAGGAACGTCTGCGTCGCCCCGACCGCCGGCGTCCCGGCGTCACTGCCCCAGATGACACGACCGGCAAAGGGCTTATTGCCGTGAATCTCGCCTGTGTCGCTGCGCGGGGGGAGCGAGTAGTCGGTGGCCAGGATGTAGTTCTGGTATTCACCGGCGTTGCTCACGAACACGAGGTTCTCGTAATAGACGTCAGCGCCGATGAGGTAGTTGAACGGCAGGTTTGATTGGAAACCGGTTGTCGGGTCGTTGTCCACGTCCGACTGCACCGAGATTGAGCACTGGGCGGTCTCCGGGAAAGGATCCGGCATGGCTTGCGCCCACGTGGTCACGACGACGAGGTACTGGCCTGCCGCGAGAGGCACGTTCTGGTTGCAGGCCGTGTTGAACGTGAAGCCGCCCGGGCTCTCAAACGTGCCCGCGCACGGGTTGAGCGAAAGCCCCACCGCATCAGCCGCCGTGAAGTCCGCCACGAGGGCGAATACTCCGGTCATGTCGACGTGCTGTTGGATCGCGGTGGCCGCGGAGCCATCGTTCGGCAGGTACAGGTCGTCTGAGTCGTCGGCCAGGTGGTCCCTCCCAACGGTCCAAAGCGGCGGGAGCTCCACGCGCCCACCTGACCACTCGCCGATCACAGTGTTGACGGCGGTCAGGCTCGGATTTAGGGGCGGAGCCGTCAGGGGCGGTGCAGTCGGAGGCGTGGTCGGCGGCTGGGTCGGTGGCTGGGTCGGCTGGGTGCTCAACGGGGCGTTGGTCGGGCTGCCGAGGGCGATGCCCGGGCCCGGCCCCGGCTGGTTGAGCAGGACGAAGCCCCCTCCCGCGACCGCCAGCAAGAGAACGCCACCGATCGCGATCGGTTTCCAGTTGAAGCCGCCGGACCTCGGCTGGATCGTCAAGGGCAGCGGGGCACCTATGGCGCTGACGCTCCTCGTCACGTCCACTATCGGCGCATCGTCGGCCGTCACGGTGATTGCTCCGGTGTCCAGTGCGTCGGCCTTTTGCTGCCAGTCGGCCACTTCCGACTGCCAGTCCCAGGCTCGCGTCCATTCCCACTCGGCGCCATCGGGGAAGCGGCCGTCCAGCAATTGCTGCGTGGTGGCCACAAATAGCCGCGGCGTCACGAATACGGTTGGGCCGGTGCCGGCGCTCGGCGCGATCGGTGTGATGCCAAGATCGGCGAACTTGGGCCCGACCGCCTCACCGGCGTACGTGATGACCGGTGGCTGGTTGGGCGCGAAGGTGATCAACCCTTCGCCGCCCGGCTGGTGCTGGGCCACGATGTCCCGGAAGATGCCGCGATCCGCCTGCCACTTGGCCACGGCATCGAGCGCGAGCTGCGTGTCGCCCGACATGTCCAGGTGGTAGGCCGGGTCGGTCGGCCTGGGATTCCAGCGCATGTGGGCGCCGTGCGCCGCCTGGAAGCCGGGTGCGTTCATCAAGTCGTCGACGACTGCGTCGTACTTTTCGGCTGAGACCGGCGTGCCGTCGCGGTTAGTGATCTCGAACAGGTCGTAGTCACCCGCGAACGGCGTTCCGTCCTTGTCGCACACCATCCCGTCGCGCAGCTGGAGCTTGCCCTCATCGGCGAGCTTGCGCTGGTACTGGCCGATCGGCCCGTCGTACTCCCCCTGGCGCAGGTCGAAGCGCTCCTGCACCTTCGCCCATTGGGCGTCCGTCATCGTCCCGCGCTCGGGCAGCTTGGGCTCAAAGAACCCGGCGGCGCCGTTCTGGGCGGCATCGGGAGCGCCGATCTGGCGGTCGATCTCCTTGATCGTCTTTGACTTGACGAGTGGGCTCTTGGGCGTGAAGCCCTGCGCGCGCAGCGGCATCGCGTCTGGGCTGGTGAAGCGCACCTGGATCACGGCGTCGTTCTTGAGTGCCACTAACTGGCCGTCGCGCGCTCCGTGGCGGAGCATGCCCGCCGCCTCAGGCGCTACCGGAGTGCCGCTGGGCGCCGACTTTGCCGTCGCCGTGTCGGTCAGCGGCTTCTGTCGCGGGATGCGCCCGGTGGTACGCGGCACGATCCCTGTGGGCAGGCCTGTCCCGGTGGCCATCGAGGTGTTCCACTTCATCATGGCGCCCATCAGCGCCGCCTGGCTGAGCAGATCGAAGAAGGCCATCCAGCGCTCCATGCCGCTCGCGCGCTGGCCCATCTCGTTCGTCCCGAAGATGGTCATGATCTGGGCGACCATCGTCGCCTGCGCCAGCAATCGGTAACCACCGATGGTGGCCTGCGTCAGGCCCGCCCAGAAGATGCGCCGGACCTCCTCTTTCGCGGCGTTCGACTCGTCCTTGACGAAGTCGTTCTCATCGCGCGGATCGGGCACGAACAGCGGTCCGAACTCGGTGGTCTTCTTGCCATCGGGGCCTTCAGTTGGCTCACGAAAGAGGCCCATCCACGTCGCGTACAGACGCAGCACCGCGAGGTGCTGGTGGTCGAGCGCATCGACATAGTTGAAGTGGTGAATCGCCTTGTTGGCCAGCGTCACGACCTGCTGGGCCTTGTCGCGCGTGAAGGTGAGCTGCTGCAGGAGATCGGCCTTTTCCTTGCCCTCCGGCGCCGCCTTCACCTGCTCAATCAGCGAATCGAGGTTGATGAGCACATTGGTGTAGGACTGATGCGACGTATTGATCGCGGTTAGCGTCAGGGCTATCTCGAGCTTCGCCACTGACGTGAAGACCTGTATGCCGTTGGTCACGCCTTCGATCTCGACCTGAACGAAGTCACCGTCATCGATGCTGAAGCCGCCCATGCCGCCGCCGGTGTTGAACTCGAAGCCGCCGACATCGAGGCTGCTGACACCCTCGCCACCGTTTTCGACGGTCATCGACCCGCTGCGGTAGATGGCCGGACCGTCAACATTGCCGATCCACTCGAGAGTCACCGAGTCGGTGCCGCTGTACTCGCGCCCGATGAACGTCAGCCGAGGTCCGGATACGACCACGTCGATCGTCCGCGGAGGGTCCTGGCCCTCCGTTCGCGGCAGCGTGACCTGGATCTTGATCGGCTGGTCCTTGACGACGGCATCGACCGGATTGCCCTGATCGTCGATGAAAGCGACCGCCTTGCCCGGCGGTGCCGGGGCACCGTGGTCGAGGCGGTACTGGTCAACCTGCCCGGTGCGTTTCTCCTCCTCCTGCTCACGCCGCAGGCGCTCGTCGCGCTCGCGCTGCTCTTGCTCGTCCTGGGCGCGCTCCTCTTCTTCGGCCTTCTGCTCGTGCCAGTCGCGCCACTGCGCGAAATCGTCGGCCTCGGCATCGGACAGCGAAAGCCTGAACTCGGTCGAGAAATCGCCGAGGGGATCCATGCCTTCCCACGGCTTGCCGGTGGGGTCGGGCGGCTCGGACGGCAGCTCAGGCTCAGACGGAGCGCTGTCGACGGCTGGCTCCCGCGCCCCATCCGGAAGCGAGTCGTAGTCCCAGCTCTGGGCATCAGGTCCGCCCGAGCCGGGTTGATAGGACGAGTCGGTTGGAGGCTCGTAATCCTCCCCCGCGGGCTCGCCACGGGCGCCACCGCCAGCCGGGCCGCCGCCTGCGGCCTCCTGCTGCGAGTCGTACTGCCAGTTGCGCCACTCGTCGGCCTGCTCTTCGGACAGTGAGTCGCGCCACTCCGGCGTGCCCTCGTCACGCCAGTCCATCCCCTCCCACGGTTTGCCCGCTGCGCTCGGAACAGGCATGTCGCAGCCCTCTGTAGTCCCCCGATCGGGTCCTCGTATCTTCGCCCTGCGGTCAATGCCCGCGCCGCAAGTGGTCTGGCGTCAAGTGGTCAGCCGTCAAGCAGCTCCAGGTTGGCGAAGGAGGCGAGCAGCTTCTTGATGCCCGCTCCCGGGAAGGCGACGGTGACCTCCTCGTCGTCGCGCGTCAGCTTCGATGTCACGACGGTGCCTTCGCCAAATGCGGCGTGGCGCACGCGATCGCCGTCGCGGTAGCGCCGCTCCCCGGGGACCACGGGTCGCTGTGGCGCGACCTGCCTGGCCGCCATGGCCGGAGGGGCGTCCGCCTCCCCGTAGTAAGCCGCGCGTTTCGCGGCGAGGTCGCGCGACGGGCGAAACGACTCGCCCTCGCGTGGCGCGCCGACAGGCGGCGTGTAGCCGCCGCCGGGCGGCAGGATGCGCCGGCCCGGGGTCAGTGCGCCACCACCGTTGCCGGTCGCTCCCGCGCCGCCCCACTGTCCACGCCGCCCGACGAGCCGCGAGCCGCCGCGTGGCCCGAGGATCGTGCTCAGGTCGTAGCCGTTGCGCTCATCGACCGGGCGCTGATCGTCGTCGGTGAAGCCCTCGTCCGGTGCCACGAGCCTGGGCCCATGCATCAGGTCGGACGGGATCTCGAGCAGGAAGCGCGACGGGATGGAGAAGCCGCCGCGGCCCCACGTCGCGCGCGTCGCGGCATGGGTCAGGTACAGCCGGTGCCGCGCGCGGGTCAGGCCCACGTATGCGAGGCGGCGCTCCTCCTCCATCTGGCGCTGATCGTCAAGCGCGCGCGAGTGCGGGAAGACGCCCTCCTCCAGACCGCTGATGAACACGGCGTCGAACTCGAGGCCCTTCGCAGCGTGGAGGGTGATGAGCGTGACGGCGTCCGAGTCCTTCTCATAGGAGTCCTGGTCGGCGACGAGAGCCGTCTCCTCGAGCAGGCGGTCGACCGCATCGTCGGGATCCAGGTCGCCGTACCGGGTGACGACCTCGCGCAGCTCGAGCAGGTTGGCCCAGCGATCCTCGCCCTCCTGCGAGCCATCGGCCAGCATGGCCCGGTAGCCGCTCTTCTCCAGGACGTCATCGAGCAGATCGGGCAGGTCGAGCACGCCGACCCTTTGACGGAGCGAAGTGACCATGTCGACGAAGGCGGCGATGGCCGACCGCGTCCGACTGCCACCATCCTCCCGGCGCGATAGCTCTACCAGCGCGACCCAGACGTTGCCAGCGCGCTTGGCCGCTTCCTCACGGATCAGCGCGATCGTCTTCTCACCGATGCCGCGTGCCGGCACATTGATGATCCGCTCATACGCGGCGGCGTCGTAGTCAGAGCGCAGCACTCTCAGGTATGCGAGCGCGTCCTTGACCTCGCGCCGCTGATAGAAGCGCGTGCCTCCCACGAGCTGGTAGCGCAGGCCGTAGCGCAGGAACGCCTCCTCGATTGCGCGGCTCTGGGCGTTGGTGCGGTACATGACAGCGATGTCGCGCAGTGAGTAGCGCCGCTCGTCACCCTCGTCGGCGCGGCGCGCCAGGAATGAGCCGCCAGCGCCGCGCCCGCCGACGAGCGCCTCGACCTGGCGCGCGATCCATTCCGCCTCCTCGTCCTCAGAATCGGCCTCGAAGCGCTCGATCTGGACGCCGCGTGGGTTCTCCGTCCAGAGCTTCTTGTCCTTGCGCGCCTCGTTGCGCGACACGACCGCGTGCGCGGCGTCGAGGATCAGCTGAGTGGAGCGGTAGTTCTGCTCGAGCTTGACGACGGTGGCGTTGGGGTAGTCACGCTCAAAGTCGAGGATGTTGCGCAGGTCCGCGCCGCGCCACGAGTAGATGCTCTGGTCGTCGTCACCCACGACCGCGACGTTCTTGCGGGTGCCCGCGAGCAGGCGGATCCACAGGTACTGCGCGCGGTTGGTGTCCTGGTATTCGTCGACGTGCAGGTAGCGCCAGCGGTCGTGGTAGTGGGCGAGCACTCCGGGTGCCTGCTCGAACAGCCGCACGGCCTCGTTTAGGAGATCGTCGAAGTCGAGCGCGCCCTGCTCGCGCAGCCGCGCCTGGTAGCGCTCGTATGCCCTGGCCGCGACCTCCTCGTGGTAGCCGCGCGCCGCCTCTGCCGCCTGTTCCGGGTTGAGCAGGTCGTTCTTCCAGCGGCCGATCTGGCCCAGGATCGCCTGGGGTTTGAGCTCGCTCGAGCCGACCAGCTCGAGATTGCGCATGACGAGCTTCATCGTCGAGGTCTGGTCGTCGGTGTCGTAGATGGTGAAGCGCGGATCGATGCCGATGGCGCTGCCGTCGCGCCGCAGCACGCGCGCACACAGGGCGTGGAAGGTACCCATCGCGACGTCGCGCGCGCGCTCCCCGACGAGCGCCAGGATGCGTGCGCGCATCTCGGCCGCGGCCTTGTTGGTGAACGTCACGGCCAGGATCTGCCACGGCTTCACGTTCCTGACGCCGATCAGGTACGCCACCCTGTGCGCCAGCACACGCGTCTTGCCGCTGCCCGCGCCGGCAAGGATGAGGAGCGGCCCATCGGTCGTCGTGACGGCCCGGGCCTGCTCGGGGTTGAGGCGCGTGACGATGCTCGCGGCCAGGGCCTCGCGATCGGCGGCTGCCGACTCCGCTTCAGGTCCGTCGGCTGGTCGTGCCGCGGCGCTGGCCACCGGCGAAAAGAAGTCGGCGGCATGCGGCGCATCGTCGATCGCGGCGGGGCCGGCCGCGGCCCGCGAGCGCGCCCTGGCCCGGGGATCCGGCGTCTCTTCGGCCGGTTCGAGATCCTCTCCGGGGGGAGCGTCCGGCAGCGGCGGCAGATCGGGTTCCAAGGGTCTGTCGGGCGCCTGTTTCACTCCGGCCGATGCTACCAGCGGCCGCCTATCTGCCAGTTCCGCAAGCCTGTTTTCGGTCGTTTGCGGAGTGTCGTCTTTGCTATCGTGCGGGCCTGCCGAGCCGACGAGCTCGGACGAGGGTGGAGGACACATGAGACGGGTGATCTCGGCCGGTGCCGTCGCCGCGACGCTGGCCCTAATCCTGGTCCTGCCGGTCCTGGCGGCGCAGCTCAGCGGCGGCTGCAGCATGGAGGTCCGTTCATTCGCCGGACCTGGTGCCACGGGAACTGAGATCGATAACGCGGCCGTGAATGGCCCGATTCCGGAAGGCGCTGTCGGCTCTCAGTCGCGGCCGTTCAAGATTGACCCCGCAGGCAGCATCGACTTCGCGTTCCACACAGGCACGAGCGTCTTCTCCGACAACCACTGGACGATCTACGCCCAGGGTCTGCCGGTGCCTATTCTTTCGGGCTTCGACGACAACCCGAGCGACGTCGACGAGACGGGCATCGTCGAGATCGACAAGACGGTCCAGAAGCTGCCCTTCAAGTTCGTCGGCACGGTGTTCGTGAGCGGCGACCTGTGGGGCAACGGGGACACGCTCCATTGCTACGGCGAGGGCTATGTGCAGGTGCTGGGCGACCCCGTCGGGACCATCCCGTGGGATATCGCCGCTGCGCTGATCCTCTTGTCAGGCGTCATGTTGCTGGTGGCTACGCCGTACAGCACGACCTGGGAAACCGACCCGGACTCGGGCGAGTCGCTCCACAGCGGCCCGGTGACCAACGACCCCGCAGGCTAGGAGAGCGCAGCAATGATTCAGCGGAAGAAGCGCCACCCCATCATGGGCCTCTTTTTCGGGCTGCTGCTCGGACTGGGCCTGGGGCTCATGGCCATCATCTACGGCATCTATTTCGCCGGCCCGATGACACCCTGGCTGCTGGTCGGCCTGGGCGTGGTAATCGGCCTTGTTATGTCGTTCGTACCGCGGCCCTGGGGCCGCAAGCCACCGCCGGCGGGCACGCGCTAGACCGTCTGTCGCGAGGCGACCACAGAGGCGGAGCGGGCCACCGCTCCGCCTCTTCTATGTGAGCAGTCCGACCGATGGCGTGCCGAAGACAACGCAATAGCCGAAACTGGTCGGGGCAGTCGGCTCAGTCATCGCTTCACCTCCTAGCGCGGATCGCCGCAGTCAACGAACCAGCGCCATCTCCCCTCGAATGGCGCGAAGTGAACGTCGCGTTGGCCGTTGTCCGGAATCTCGACCACGACGGTCCAGGCATCGGTCACGGTTGTCGTCAGGCCGTCCGTCTCCCACGCCCAAGGGTCCGGGCCACTCGATGACATGACGGTCCAGACGGTCTTCGGGTCCGCCTCGAAGCCACTCACGTAGTCGCGGCACTGACCCTCGCCGTAACGCTCGAAGACCAGGGGGTGCAAACGATCGGCCAGATACTGCGTGTCGCCAGACCGGAAGAGAGCTTGAAGCGCGTCAGCAAAATCCTCAGCCGTGGGGGGATCGAGCGCCGGAGGTGATGCTGGGCTTGGGCTGGGCGGCAGCGTCGGCGGGACTGTCGGCGGGCCTGGGCTCGGGGTGAACGTCGGGGCGACAGTCGGCGACGTGGTCAGCGTCGGCGAAGGCGTTGGCGGCAAGCTGGCCGTGGAGAGCGCGGTCGCAGCCGGGCTCGGTGTGGGCACGTTAGCCACCGGTGGCCCAGTCCGCTGGCGGCCCAGCCAGACGCCGGCGCCAACACTCAAAAGGAAGGCCACAACGAGTACGGCGCCAAACTGCAACCAGCGGTTTAAGTTCAACGCAGCACTCCCGCTGATGGAACGGGGCCCCCCGCCGCGAAACCCTAATGGAGGGTCGCGGTGCAATCAAGATTGACGGCGCCTCACGCCGTAGTCCGTATTAAGCCAAACAGGAGACCGGGGCCGATTGCTCGGCCCGGGCTCGGACTGCGTGTGTGAAACGCGCGACCTAGTAGTCCATGTCGTCGCCGTGGCCGTGGCCACCAGCGCCTGAGGACTCCTTCTTCTCGGGCTTGTCGGTAACGAGGGTCTCCGTGGTCAGCACCATGCCCGCGATCGAAGCCGCGTGCTGGAGTGCCGAACGCGTCACCTTGGCGGCATCAACGATGCCCTTGTCGAACATGTTGCCGTACTCGCCCCTGAGCGCGTCGTAGCCCTCGCCGATCTTCTGGCCACGCACCGCCGAAACGATGACTGAGCCTTCCTGGCCGGCGTTCTCCGCGATCTGGCGAACAGGCGCCTCCAGCGCGCGGCGAACGATGTTGACGCCAATCGCCTCATCGCCCTCGAGCGTCAGTGAGTCGAGTGCCGGGATGGCCTGCAGTAGAGCCGTACCGCCACCGGCGACGATGCCTTCCTCGACCGCCGCGCGGGTGGTCGAGAGCGCGTCCTCGATGCGGTGCTTCTTCTCCTTGAGCTCGACCTCTGTCGCGGCACCGACCTTGATCACGGCGACACCACCGGCGAGCTTGGCCAGGCGCTCCTGGAGCTTCTCGCGGTCGTAGTCGGACGTGGTCTCCTCGACCTGCGCCTTGATCTGGGTCATGCGGCCCTTGATCTCGTCCGGCTTGCCGCCACCATCGACGATGGTCGTGTCGTCCTTGGTCGCGACCACGCGTCGGGCGCTGCCGAAGTCCTCAGCGGTGACGGAGTCGAGCTTGCGCCCGAGCTCCTCGCTGATGACCTGGGCACCCGAGAGGATGGCCATGTCGCGCAGCATCTCCTTGCGCCGGTCGCCAAAGCCGGGGGCCTTGACGGCGAGCACGGAGATAGTGCCCTTCAGCTTGTTGACGACCAGCGTCGCGAGTGCCTCGCCATCGACATCCTCGGCGACGATCA
>DATBRX010000145.1:0-4840 GCA_036560085.1 Candidatus Limnocylindrales bacterium | reverse complement strand
GCGATCGCGCCGCGACGCATGTAGATGTGCTTGCGGATGGGCAAGTTGAGCAGCTGCTGGTTTTCGAACCGGATGAGTGGCGTCCAGCGGTGGAACAGCTCCACGGCCGCGGCTTCGTCCCCGGCGCGCCACGACTTCACGATGGCCACGAGCGTCTCCGGGTAGCCGAAGCCGGTCATCGTGCCGACGGCGCCGCTGCGCAGTTCCTCGATCAGCATCTCAGCGCCCAGGCCGCCCAGCACCCGCAGCTCCCCGCTGGCCGCGAGCAGCCGCGCGACCTTGGGGGCCGTGGGCTCTTCCTCGAGCTTGACCACGCGCAGGTTGGGTGCCTCGCTCCCCATCCGCCCGATGAGCTCGGCGCTCATCCACACCCCGAGCGCGGGCAGGTCCTGGATGACGACCGGCAGCTCCGGCACGGATTCCGCCACGCGCAGGAAGTTGCGCCGCACGGCGTCGTCATTCGGCCGCGCCAGCGGTGGCGCCGACAACATGACGCTGTGCGCGCCCATCGCTCGCGCCTCGCGCGCGTATCCAATTGAGCGATAAGCCGAAGCTGCGCTGACCGTCACGCACACCGGCACGCGCCCGTTCGCCTGGGCAAGCGTGACCTCGACGATGGCCGATCGCTCGCGATCCGACACCTTGGCGCCCTCCCCCAGCACGCCGAGGATCGTCATGCCGTCGACGCCACTCCCGACCACGAAATCGGTCAGCGTGCGCAGGCTGGGCAGGTCCAGCTCTTCGTCAGGGTGGAAGGGCGTCGGGACGATGTTCCATACGCCCTGCAGTTGATCAGTGCGCCGCGCCAGCTCGTCCGTCACGGCAGGATCTGGCGCAGCGCGAACAGCACGTTCGCGGGGCGCTCGGCCATGCGGCGCATGTACCACGGGAACCAGTAGTCGCCGTACGCGATCAGGACGCGCACGTTGTAGCCCGCGGCCTTGAGCCGCTTCTGCTGGTCGGCGCGGATGCCGTAGAGCATCTCGACATCGAACGAGTCGCGCGCCAAGCCCAGAGACGAGGCGGCAGCCGCGACTTGCTCGATCAGCTTCACGTCGTGCGTGCCCATGCCCAGGAAGATGTCGCGGCCGTCTTTCTTGTGGGTCAGCATCGCGACGCACAGCGCCAGGTACGAGGCGTCGACCTCGCGCCGCGACTGCCACGCGATCTCGCGCGGCTCCTTGTACGCGCCCTTGACCAGGCGGATCCTGGGCGCCAGCGGCAGTAGCGCCTCGACATCGGCCGCGGTGCGGTGAAGGTAGGCCTGCAGGCAGATCCCTACGTTGGGATACAACGTTTTCAGTCGGCTGTATTCCGCCAGCGTCTTGTCGGTGTAATCGGAGCCTTCCATGTCAACCCACACGACCTGGTTGCCGTTGGCCGCCGCCGTCTCGCACAGCCGGTTCATGTGGCGCGCCATGTCCGCGTCCGACATGTCCATCGCCAGGTGCGTCAGCTTGACGCTCGCCTCACCGGGGATGCCGCGGCGGTGGATCTCTTCGATCAGCCAGTTGTAGTGATTCGCGGCCTCCTCGTGCTGCTCGGCGCGGGTGACGTTCTCGCCCAGTCGTGTGAAGAGCGTCGCGATCCCGAGCTCGTCGCGGAACTTCTCTGCCGCGGCCAGGGCATCCGCAGCCGATTCACCGGGCATGAACTTGCGCACGGCGCGTTTGGCGAACCACAGCCGCGGGATGTTGCGGCGCATCCAGGGGTTGCTTGCCATCCAGAGCAGCAGTCGGCGCATGGGTGCCGCTAACGTTAGCGGGTGGACCTTGGACTGAAGGGCGCGCGGGCGCTCGTAACGGGCGGCAGCGCGGGACTGGGCGCGGCCGTGGCGCGGTCGCTCACCGAGGAAGGGGCGCGCGTCGCCATCGCGGCGAGAGCAGGCGAGAAGCTGACGGCGACTGCCACCGATCTATCCGCCCTGGCGATCCCGACCGATTTGGCCACTACCGATGGACCGGCCTCAGCCGTGGCCACCGCCGCGGCACAGCTGGGCGGGCTCGATGCGCTGCTTATCAGCATGGGCGGGCCACCCCCCGGCAAGTTCAGCGAGCTCACCGACGAGGCGTGGCAGAAGGCGCTCGACATGACCTTCTGGTCGACGCTGCGCGTGCTGCGCGCAGCCCTGCCGCTGCTGACCGACAGTGCCAACGCCGGCCGGGCCGGCTCGATCTGCATCATCCTGTCGTCGAGCGTGCGCGAGCCCATCCCCGCGCTGGCGACCTCGAACCTGCTCCGGCCCGGCCTCGCCGGCCTTCTCAAGTCGCTCGTCGCCGAGATCGCGCCGGTGCGCATCAACGGCATCGCCCCGGGCCGCGTCGCGACCGATCGCATCACGCAGCTCGACAACGACCGTGCGACACGCAGCGGCGAACCGGTCGAGGAGATCCAGCGCCAGACCATCGCGCGCATCCCGCTCGGCAGGTACGGCGAGCCCGCGGAGGTCGGCCGCGTGGCGACCTTCCTGCTCTCCCCTGCCGCGTCTTACGTCACCGGCGTGATCGTCGGCGTCGACGGCGGCATGATCAAGTCGTTGCCATGACCAGAGAAGAGATGCGCGACAAGATCCAGGTCGCGATGGACTACCTCAACGAGCATCCCCGGGAGGCGCGCTACACCGACGATGCCGCGGTCGCGCGCCTGACGGATCCCACGACGTTGAAGGTCGACGTCACGGGGCCGGCCGGCGCCCACATCACGACCGATATGCCAACATCGGTCGGCGGCAGCAACTCCGCCACGAGCCCGGGCTGGTACCTGCGCGCGGCTGAGGCATCGTGCGTCGCGACCCTGATCGCGATGCGCGCCGCGCACCAGGGCATCCAGGTCGAGAACATCGAGGTCACGGTCGACTCGCAATCTGACGACCGCGGCATCCTGGGCGCCGACCTCTACACCCCCGCGGGGCCGCTGAGCACCCGCGTGGCGGTCCGACTGCGGGCGGTCGGTGCCGACCGTCAACACCTTCAGAAGGTCGTCGATTGGGCAGTCGAGCACTGCCCGGTCACGGATGCCGTTCGCCGCGCGATCCCGATGAACGTCGAGCTCGAAATAAGCTGATATGCGGGGCTTGGCCCCCACTAGACGCCGCTCGGCGGTCGGGTCTACCCTAGTCGGTCCCTATGGAGATCACGACCACCCGGGGGGCTGGTGCTGCGCTCGACACCATGCCCGTGTGCCCCGAGTGCGGCGCGACCATGGTCGTCCGTGCGCAGTGGCACAACAGCCACGTCCAGGGGCTGAACTGGGTTTGCCGGCGCGCCCCGGGTTGCGAGGGCGTGCGCCGCATCCGCAACCCCGACGAGATCCGGCCGATCAACCACGACGCGAGCACGCAGGCCATCTTCGACTGGGAGAGCTCGCGTGATGCCCGCGTGTCCCGCGTGCCGCGGCGCGATGCCCGGGGCGCGACCGAGTCGAGGCTGGGTGGCTTCCTTGGCAGGCTTGTCTCCCGGCCGACTGAGCGGGCCTCCGACTACGACGAGCCGGCTGCGGTCCACGGCTCGATGGGCTACTTCGACGGCCTGGTGGAGCTGGGCTTCGTGGTCCTGGAGGACCGCCACTTGCCCCACGCGCGCGTTGTGATGGACAACGTCCTGGTTGGACCCTCCGGCGTCTTCGTCGT
Organism: Candidatus Limnocylindrales bacterium; assembly: GCA_036560085.1. Classification (GTDB taxonomy): domain Bacteria; phylum Chloroflexota; class Limnocylindria; order Limnocylindrales; family CSP1-4; genus JALYGJ01. The sequence continues at coordinate 1,212 of DATBRX010000145.1, read as the reverse complement.
CGAGCGCAAGGCGTGGCCCGGCCACCTCGCGGTCGCGGCCGACTCCGTGTATGTCGACGGCCGCGCGCGCATGGGTGCGACCGACGCGATCCTGCGCGCCACCGACGCCTTCGAGCAGACCATGGCCCACGAGCTCAAACCCGTCGGCGCCACGGTGCGGCCGGCGATCCTCTTTGAGAACGCGACCAACAAGACCGTCGAGGGCGCGGCCGACAAGGTGCTCGTCGGCGGCACGCGCGGCTTGCCCAAGCTGCTGCGCGGCACCGCCGAGCCCGTCCTCGGCCCAGAGACCATCGTCCGCCTGGCGCTTGCGGCGGACCGCCTGCTGGAGTAGCGCGCCGTCTGCCCCTCGCGGCTCCTTCCCGCCCTGCATAACCGCACTATTACTGCGCGGGGGCGGAAGCCCCAGACACTGGGTTCCCCACCCCATCGGGCACGCACACGCGCGCTTGGATGACGCCTATGGGGGGCCGATTCGGCCGATAAGCGCCGAGTAAGTGCTCCCCGCAACCATAGTGCGGGTATGGGACGACATAGACGGGCGATGGTTGCCGGTCAGGCTGATCGGCATGCCGCCGAGCTCGCCGGTCGTCTGGGCAGGGCGCTGAAGGATGCCCGGGTCTTGCGCGGCATGACGCAAGCGCGAGCCGCTGAGCGCGCGGGCCTCGCGCAGACCACCTGGAGCAAGCTCGAACGCGATCTCGACCCGAGGTTCACCCTCGCGACCTGGGACCGCGCCGCGCACGCGGTCGGGACCACGCTGAGCGCGTACTTGCCGCAGGCGAGCTCGGCCGACCAGCCGCGCGACGCCGTGCACCTGCGAAACCAGGAGCTGGCGCTGCGAAAGGCGAAGCCGGGTGGCTGGCGGGGAGCGCCGGAACAGGCGCTCGACCGCGATCTGACACGCTCGCGACATGGCGATCTGGTGCTGAGTCGGCATCGCGCGGGCGCGTCGGAGTGGTGCCTGATCGAGGTCGTTGATTGGGTCAGCGACGTTGGCGAATCCGTCCGGGATTTCGATCGGAGGCTGGCGGCCCTGGATCGCTTCGCCGTGGCGCGAATGCGCGCCGATGCCGTGCCACGATCGGGCGGCATCTGGCTACTCCGCGCGACGGCGCGCAACCGCCGACTGGTTGCGGACCATCACGAGTTCTTCCGCGGTCGCTTCCCGGGTTCGGGCCGCGCGTGGCTCGCGGCGCTGACAGACCCGGC
>DATBRX010000144.1:0-2363 GCA_036560085.1 Candidatus Limnocylindrales bacterium | reverse complement strand
CGTCCGATCCGGCCGAGAAAGCCCGCTCAACGGCACTGCTGACGACGACCGCGCGGACGTCACCCGGCGCCGCCGCTTCGAGCGACGCCAGCGCGGCCTCGAACGCCGCGAGCATCTCGTCGCTCATGAGATTCATCGGCGCGTTGTCCAGCTCGAGCTGCGCGACCTGGCCCAGCGTGAGGTTGACGAGGCTCATCGGCCGAAGTCCGCCGCGAGGCCCATCGGCCCGCCTGCGTACACGCGCGGATCGATCGACCGCAGCCCCTCGGCGACGCGCGGCCGGAATTGCATCTGGGCCAGCACGTCGCGCTCGACGTCGATGCCCGGCGCGACTTCCGTCAGCACGATGCCATCGTCATCGAGCGCGAACACGGCACGGTCGGTGATGTAGCGCACCTGCTGGCCGCGCTGGCGCGCCAGCTCGCCGTTGAACGTCACCTCGCGGACGCGCTCCACGAACTTGGGGAGCGTCCCCTCCGTCTTGACGCGGACTCCCGCAGTGGAAATGTCCAGCTCCAGGCCCTGCGCCGTCAGCGTGCCAACGAAGTTGATGCGCGGCGTACGCGCGCTGATGTTCGGAAAGCCGCCCGGCCCGCGGATACGCCCCTCGAAGGCGTGGACGTTGACGTTGCCCTGGGCGTCGACCTCCGCGAAAGAGAGCGACGCGATGTCGAGCCCACCGCCGTCGTAGAAGCCGAACATGTCAGGCTGGTCGATCATCGCCTGGTAGTTGAAGCCGGCCCCACCTTCGTTACCGGCGACGGGCACGCCGCCGAAGATGCCCTGCTCGACGGTCAGCACCAGTTGGTCCGTGATGCCCTCCTCCCAGGCGACGCGGCCGATGAGCTGCGAGATGCCGAAGCCCAGGTTGCAGATGAAGCCCGGCTTGAACTCGAGCAGTGAGCGGCGGGCGATGATCTTGCGCACGTCGAGCGGCAGCGGTGGATCGCCGCCGACGGGCTTGCGCTCCTTTCCGGCGTAGTAGGGCGAATCCTTGGTGATGTAGGTCTGCCACTGGTCGGGGTCGACGTACACGTAGTTCACGAGCGCACCTGGCACCTTCACGTCGCGCTGCGGGAGGCTGCCGCGCGGCGCCACCTGGCGCACCTGACAGATGACGATCCCACCCGAATTCCGTGCGGCCATGGCCATGGCGAGCATCTCCGCCTGGATCGCCTCGCCTTCCATCGTGATGTTGCCGTCCTCATCGGCGGTCGTGCCACGGATGACTGCGACGTCGATCGGGAACGCGTGATAGAGCAGCCATTCGCGGCCGCGCACATTGACCACCTCGACCAGGTCCTCTGTCGTACGCGCGTTCTGCTTGCCACCGGTCTGGCGCGGATCGACGTATGTGCCCAGGCCCACGTGCGTCAGCAGCCCTGGTCGCCCGGCCGCGATCTCGCGCATCAGCTGAGAGAGCACGCCCTGGGGCAGCGAGTACGCCTCCAGCTCGTTGTTCTCCACCATCGCGCCCAGTCGGGGCTCGTTGCCGATGTTGCTGCCGATGGTGCGCCGGTGCATCCCCGGCAAGGCCAGCTGACTGAAGCCACGGTCGGCGAAGTCGCCGGTACCGACCACCCGCACTGATGTCAGATCACGCGGATGGCCGGTCTCCTTGAAGACCGACTCGAGCTCGTCGATGAAGCGCTGCGGCAGCGCGTGACCCGCGCCCGATCCGCCGACCACGAATGTCTGGCCGTCCTTGACCAGCTCGACTGCCTCGCGGACCGAAATGACCTTCATGCGGCGCTCATGGCATGTAGCCGCCGCTGTTGGGATTGATCGTCTGGCCCAGGAACAGCGATGACGCGTCCGACAGCAGGAAGATCACCGCGTTCGCGACTTCGTCGGCGCGGCCAAAGCGGCCCAGCGGCAGGTCGCGCAAGCGGCGCCGGCCCTCGTCACTCGCGAGCAGATCCTCCGTCATGTCCGTGGCGATCGGTCCAGGTGCGACGGCGTTGATGCGGATGCCACTCGGTCCGAATTCGCGGGCCAGAGAGCGTGTCAGGCCGATAAGCCCGGACTTCGCGGCTGAGTACGCGGCGGTCTCGGCGATACCCATCTGGCCCAGGCGCGAGCAAACGTTGACGATCGCGCCGCTACCGCGCTCAACCATCGACGGCAGCACCGCCCGGCAGGTATGGAAAGCAGCGCTGAGATCGGTCGCGATGACGCCGTTCCACTCATCGGGGCTGATCTCGAGGAACGGCCCGACCTGCGTGCGACCCGCGTTGTTGACGAGCGCATCGACGCGGCCGAAGCGATCGATGGCGTGCTGGATGAGGGCCTCCGCCTGGTGGCCATCGGTCAGGTCGGCCCGAAAAGCCTCCGACTCTCCGCCCGCACTTCGCACGCGATCC
>DATBRX010000143.1:0-18370 GCA_036560085.1 Candidatus Limnocylindrales bacterium | reverse complement strand
CGCGTCGTTGAGCGTCAGCCCGGCGAAGGACGCACCGTTCTCGTTGATGTGGCCGTCGTCGGTCATCACGTCGATGATCGGCAGGCCGTGGCGCTTACCGGTCTCGAAGTCGTCCTGGTCATGGGCGGGCGTGATCTTGACGGCGCCGGTGCCAAAGTCCTGGCGCACGACGTCGTCGGCGATGATCGGCACGACCCTGTCCACAAACGGGATGAGCACCCTCCGACCGACCAGCGCTGTGTACCGCGAGTCATCCGGGTGCACTGCGACGGCGGTGTCACCCAGAATCGTCTCCGGGCGCGTCGTGGCCACCGTGATCGTCTCTGCCGGGATCGGAGCGCCAGCGTCATCCACGAGGTGGTAGCGCACGCTCCACAGCGTGCCCTTGGTCGGCGTCGCGATGACCTCGAGATCGGACACGCTCGTCAGGTCGCGCGGGCACCAGTTGATGAGCTTCTCGCCGCGGTAGGCGAGACCGTCGTCGTACAGCTTCTTGAAGCCGACGCGCACCGCGCGCGCCGAGCCCTCGTCCATGGTGAAGCGCAGCCGGCTCCAGTCGACTGACGCCCCCAGCCGCTGGTGCTGATTGCCGATCAGCTCGCGCGTCTCGCTGATGAACTGCCACATACGTTCGAGATAGCGCTCGCGGCCGAGCGAGTTGCGCGTCTCACCGTCCTTGGCGATGATCTTGTCGAGCACCACCTGGGCGCTGATCGACGCGTGGTCGACGCCCGGCACCCAAAGCGTCGGCTGGCCCTGCATCCGCGCGCGGCGCACCATCAAATCCTGGATGGTGGTCCCGAGTGCGTGTCCGGTGTGGAGGGAACCGGTGATGTTGGGCGGCGGCTGCGTGATCACGAAAGGCGGCTTGGACCAGTCGGCCCGGGTGCCCGCCCCTTCCGGACCGAAGACATCCGCATCCAGCCAGCGCTGGTAGATCGCTGGCTCGACGTCACCGGGCTGATAAGCCGGCGCCATATCGGTTGTCTGCGGCCGTGCGAGACCGGGCTGTGTGGCCAAGGTGTCTCCAAAATCAAAACGCCCCGATCGTCCAGCGGACGAACGGGGTCGTGGTACCACCTGCTGGTTCGGTGCTGGCCGTACCGCGGTCATCCCGCGAGCGGTTCTCCAACACCCTCTTGCCGCGCTAACGGGCGGGCCCGCGCTCCTCGCGGACGACGTTCGCGCCATGGTGCCTGGTCCGGCTCTCAGCCTGCGGCCGGACTTCTCTGATCAGGCCGGAATGGCGCTACTCCTTCCGGTCGCTGGAACGAGCCGTGAGTCTACCAGCCGGGTTAGCATCCCCCGCATGTGCTTCGACGAGGACAGCCACCCACCGATTCCCCCGATTGCCGGCGCTGCCGTGGACGGCAGGCGGATCACCCTCCAGTCGGCCGACGGGACCGACTTCGCCGCGTTCGCCGCTCAGCCCGCCCAGCCCAACGGCGCAGCGATGATCGTGTTGCCCGACGTGCGCGGCCTGTTCACGTTCTACGAGGAGCTGGCGCTGCGCTTCGCCGAGGCCGGCGTCGCGGCCCTGGCGATCGACTACTTCGGTCGCACGGCCGGCACCGCGCCGCAGCCCGCGGGCTTCGATTACAACCCGCACATCTCCAAGGTGACCTGGCAGGGCCTGCGCGCCGACATCGCTGCCGCGCGGCGCGAGATCGGCACCTGGCCAGGGGTGCGCGGCGTGTTCAGCGTTGGCTTCTGCTTCGGCGGCCGCCTCTCGCTGCTGCTCGCTTCCGAGAAGGAGCTGGCTATGGCCGGCGTGATCGGCTTCTACGGCTGGCCGGTGGGCGAGTCGCGCGGCGGCGTCCCGGCGCCGATCGACCGTTTGTCGGCCAACGGCGCACCCATCCTGGCTATCTTCGGCGGGGCGGATGAAGGGCTGCCGGCGGAAGTCATCGAGTCGTACCGCAGCGCCCTGGCAGGTGCTGGCGCGCCGCACGAGGTCGTCACCTACCCGGGCGCGCCGCACTCGTTCTTCGACCGTAAGGCCGACGCCTACGCAGCCGACTCAGCCGATGCCTGGCGGCGCGTCCTCGAGTTCGTACAGGCGAACACGCCAACGGACTAGGCGTGGCGATGGTGTCTCAGAGGTTGAAGGCGGCTGCGAGCTCCTGGTAGGCACCGATGGCCGGGTCGGTCGACTTCTCCGCTCGGATCTGCACGCAGACGTGATCGGCACCCGCGGCGAGATGCTCGTTCACGCGCTCGACGATCGCATCGACGTCGCCGATGGCCACCACCGCCTCGAGCAGCCGGTCGGTGCCGTCGTTCTCGATATCGGCGTCAGCCCAGCCCAGGCGGCGCAGGTTGTTGGCGTAGTTGGGCAATGCCAGGTAATGCTTGGCGAAAGCGCGCGCGATATCGAGGCCGGCTGATCGGTCGGTCGAAAGGACCGCCGTGACCTCCGTCGCGAGACACGCGTCGGGGCCCAGGTGCTGGCGCGCCACAGGAGTGTGCTCCACGGGCACGAAGTAGGGATGCGCGCCGTCCGCGCGCTGCGCGGCAAGCTCGAGCATCTTCGGCCCGAGCGCGGCCAGCACGAGCGGCACCGGCGGGTCCGGCGCGGGCGCTGCGTACTGCGCCTCGTCCATCGCATCAAGGTAGGCCTTCATCTGGGCAAGCGGATTGCTGTAATCGCCACCGCGCATCTGCACCGACGGCGCGTGCGAGACGCCGATCCCGAGGACGAAGCGGCCTGGGAACGCCTCGCCCAGCGCCCGAGCGCCGTTGGCCATCGCCATGGGGTCGCGCGCGTGGATGTTGGCGATCCCGCTCGCAAGCGTGACCTTGTCCGTGCCACCCAGCAGCAGCGCCGCATGGGCCATGACGTCCTTGCTGCCCAGGCTTTCGGGGATCCACAACGTCGGGAAGCGCTGCGCCTCGAATTGCCGCGCGGCATCGATCTCGTCGCGCGCCGCGAGCCGCTGCAGCGCGAAGCTCCAGATGCCGACTTTTCCAAGCAGCGCGGCGAGCCTGCGTCCACCAAACCCGCCGAGGCCCGTCACCCCCTAGGACTCGGGCCGCAGCAGCTCGCGCGTCATGTGCAGGTGGCCGACGTGCTCGCCCAGGTGCGCCAGCGCGTGGCCCAGGGAATACGGCGCGGTCCGCGGCTGCGCGCCCAGGCGGTTATTCCAGGCAGGGACGCCGCTGCGATCGGGATCCCATGTCGCGCCATCGAGCAGGGCGAAGATGCCCGCGATCTGTCCCTCGGTCCACTGCTTGAAAGCGCCGTCCGCGACTGTCGCGAATTCCGCGTCGCGATCGCGCGGCGGCTGGGGCAGCCCGAACGCGAGGCTCAACCACGAGCGCGTCGAGCCCAATGCGTGGGCGCAGATCACCGCAACGGAGTTGGTGTTGCCGCCAGCGGGACGGGCGTTGAGCTCATCGACAGACAGATCGACGACGCCCTTGCGGATCTCGGCCAGGCTCTCCTCGAGGACGACGCGCGTCGCCTCGATCACTGGATCGGCCACGGTCAGGCCGGTCGCTCGATCAGCTCTTCGTAGTTCGTCTCGTCGACGCCGCGCTCGACCTCAGCCTTGGTCAGCAGCAAAGGGGCGCGACCGTGACGGATGGTCTCCTCGGTGATGATGCACTTGCGCACATCGGTCCGCTCGGGGATGTCGAACATCACCTCGAGCAGCGACTCCTCGACGATCGAGCGCAGCGCACGCGCGCCGGTCTTGCGGTTGAGCGCGAGCTCCGCCGCGGCCTCGATGGCGCCCGGCGTGAAGGTGAGCTCCACCTTGTCGAGCTGCAGGAACTTCTGGAACTGGCGGGTCACCGCGTTCTTAGGCTCGATCAGGATGCGCATCAGGTCGTCGCGCGTCAGCGCCATGAGTGACACGATGACCGGCAGCCGTCCGACGAACTCCGGAATGAGCCCGAACTTGAGCAGATCCTCCGGCATCATCTGCGAGAGCACCTTCTCGCGCTGCGGCTTGTCGACCTGGGCCTGTGAGCCGAAGCCCATCGTTCGCTTGCCGACGCGCTCCTCGACGATCTTCTCGAGACCCTCGAACGCGCCACCGCAGATGAACAGGATGTTCGTGGTGTCGATCTGGATGAAGTCCTGGTGCGGATGCTTGCGCCCGCCCTGCGGCGGCACGTTGGCGACCGTCCCCTCGAGGATCTTGAGCAGCCCCTGCTGCACACCCTCGCCGCTGACGTCGCGCGTGATCGACGGGTTGTCGCTCTTGCGCGCGATCTTGTCGATCTCGTCGATGTAGATGATCCCGCGCTGCGCCCGCGCGACGTCGAAGTCGGCGGCCTGGATGAGCCGCAGCAAGATGTTCTCGACGTCCTCGCCGACATAGCCGGCCTCTGTCAGCGAAGTCGCATCGGCGATGCAGAACGGCACGTCGAGCACACGCGCCAGCGTCTGCGCGAGCAGCGTCTTGCCGGACCCCGTAGGCCCGACCAGCAGCACGTTCGACTTCTGGAGCTCCACCTCGTCGACGACGTTGCCCGCGGCGACGCGCTTGTAGTGGTTGTAGACCGCGACCGCGAGGACCTTCTTCGCCCGATCCTGGCTGATCACGTACTGATCAAGCGCGTTCATGATCTGGCGCGGGTTGGGGAGCCTGGCGGCGCTCGGCTTGGCGCGCGTCGGCGCCTCGAGCATCTCCTCGTCGATGATCTCCTGGCACAGGTTGATGCACTCGTCGCAGATGTACACGCCCTGGCCGGCGATCAGCTTGCGGACCTGCTCCTGGCTCTTGCCGCAGAAGCTGCAGCGATAGGGCACCTTGGTGCCCTTGCCAGACGATGTAGCCATTTAGCCGATGCCTCCGATCAACCGCTCGTCAGTTCATCCCTTGGCAGGCTTGGGCCCACTCTCCTCGTCCGCCGCCGCTGCAGCTCCCTCGCCGCCAAGGAGACCCTTGTGGCGTGCTTCGCTGATCAGCGACTGATCGGGCGCGGTGTAGACCTCGTCGATGATGCCATAAGTCTTGGCGTCCGTTGGGGCCATGAAGTAATCCCGCTCCGTGTCGCGGATGATCTTTTCGAGCGGCTGGCCGGTGTGCTTGGCCATGATTTCATGGTTGATCTGGTTGAGCCGCTCGAGCTCCTTGACCTGGATGAAGACGTCCGGCGTGTTGCCGCGGAAGCCGCCCGAGCCCTGGTGGATCATGATCCGGCTGTTCGGCAGGGCGTAGCGCTTGCCCTTGGCGCCGGCGGCGAGCAGGACGCTCGCCATCGACGCGGCCATGCCGATGCAGATCGTCGAGACCGGCGCGCGCAGGTACTGCATCGTGTCGTAGATCGCCAGGCCGGCCGTGACCACGCCACCGGGCGAGTTGATGTACAGGCTGATGTCGCGGTCCGGGTCTTCCGCCTCGAGGAAGAGCAGCTGGGCGATGATCAGGTTGGCCATGTGGTCTTCGATCACGTCACCCAGGAAGATGATCCGGTCGCGCAGCAGGCGGCTGTAGATGTCGTAGGCGCGCTCACCCCGGGCGGACGTTTCGATGACCATCGGGACGAGCATCAGCGTGGTTCCTCCTCAACGGCCGAGTCATGGGAATGGCCGTCTTCATGTAGATGTTGCACGTTCTTGAACTCGGGATGTTGGTCGATCCAACGATCGACGAGCATCTCGACGAGCTTGGCGCGGCGCAGGAGCGAGCGCGTGTAGGTCTTGCCGCGCGCCGATTCGAGGTACGCGACGAGTTTGGGGTTGCCGGCGTAGCGCTCGCGCGAGCGGCTGACCTCCGTGTCCAGCTCGGTGTCGGTTACCTCGACGTTCTCCTTCTGGGCGATCTCGCTGAGCACGAGCAGCGTCTTGACGCGCCGCTCGGCGTCGGGCTTGAACTCGCCCAGGACCTTCGCCTCGTCGCGCTCCGTGACGCGCAGGTATTCGTCATAGGCGATGCCCTGCTCGGCCAGGCGGACACGCAGCTCGTCGAGCATGATCTCGAGCTCGCGCTCGACCAGCAGGTCGGGCAGCTCGACGGTGGCGTTGGCGACGGCAAACTCGATGATGCGGTCGGAGAAGACGTGGCGCGCCCGGTCGAGCGCGTTGCGCTCCAGGCGGGCGCGGATCTCAGTCCTGAGCGTCGCGAGGTCGCTGTACGCACCGAGTGAGCGCGCGAAATCGTCGTCCGCGTCGGGCATCTTCTTGGAACGCAGCTCGAGCAGCGTGACGTCGAAGTCGACCGGCTTGCTGGCCAGATCGGCCTCGGGGTAGTCGGCCGGGAAGGTCAGGCTGAATGATTTGCCCTCCCCCTCTGACAGACCCACGATCTGATCCTCGAAACCGGGCACGAACCGCTCGCGGCCGATGATGAGCGGCATACGCTCTGCCTGGGCGCCCTCGATGGGCGTGCCGTCGCGCGATCCGCTGAAGCGGATGACGGCGTAGTCCTCGGCCGCGGCGCCGCGCCCTTCAACCGGCACAAGGGATGCCTGCTGGTCGCGCAGCTGGTCGATCACCTTGTCCACCTCGGCATCGGTGATCTCGTCGATGGTTATCCCGAACGGGTAGTCGGTATAGGCCCCGAGCTTTACCTCCGGGCGAATTGGCAGCACCACGCGGTAGCTGGCGCCGCCGGCCTCGCTGAACGTCAGCCATTCGGGCGCCGGCACGGCCAGCAGGTCGAGGTTCTGGTCGCGCGCCGCTTCGAGCACGGACGTCTCGAAGAGGTGCTCCTTGGCATCGTCATACAGCGGGTCAGGCGCGGCCGGGTCGTCGCGGTTGATGCCCAGCGAGCGTTCGATCAGGGCGCGCGGCGCCTTGCCCGGGCGGAAGCCGGGCACGCGCGTGCTGCGCGCGAGGTGACGCACGGACTCGGCGACCGAGCGCTGGACCTCTGTGGCGGGAAACTCGACTTCGAGCACGACAGAGCTTCGCTCGGCCGGCCTGGTCGTGACCTTCTTGGGACCAGTCTCGGCATTGATCATTGGAAGGTCCGAGTATACGGGCGTGGGCGGTTTCCTCCGTTTCGTGGCGTGGTTCGTGCTGCTCGTGGCGGGCTTCGTGCTCGTGGGCCTGCCGCTGCTCGTCGGGCCGCTGCTGACCGGCACCGTGCGTGATATGGGCGTGCGCGCCGACACGCTGAACGTCAGCGTGGCGCTGTTCGATCCGGGCCTGGTCCTTGGTCGCTCGCGCCAGGTCACGATCGATGCCACGAACGTCGACATGGCGCCGGCGACGATCGGCTCGTTCCACCTGGGGCTGGGCAACGTGGACTATTTCGAGCGGGGCTTCGAGAGCATCTCGGGCGACCTCACCGACGTGCGCCTGGTGATGGGCAACGACTCTGTCAGCGCCGCCAGCGCCACTGTTGCAGGCACTGCGGACGCGGCCACGGTCACCGCAGGTTTCGCCGCGGACCAGGTCGCGCAGCTGCTGACGATCACGGCCGCGCGCAACGGGCTGACGCTCCAGGATGTGACGGTCACGCCCTCCGGCGTGCGCGTCACGCTGCACGGCGTGGAGGCCGACGCGCGGCTCCTGGTGCGCGGCGGGGCATTGCTGCTGGACCCCGGCGTCGGCGGCCCCCAGGTGCTTCTCCAGCCGGAGCCGTCGGACCCGTGGCGGCTGACCGATGTCTGGTTCAGCGAGGGTGGCATGAACCTATCCGGCACGGTCGATGTGGCCGATATCGCGCGCAACCTGGCGCACTAGACTCGGACGCGCGTGATCTACCTCAGCCAGGTCATCGGCCAGCCCGTTCGCGACCAGAACGGCGAGGCGATCGGCAAGGTCGCCGACCTGATCGTCGCGGTCGGTGAGCGCTACCCGCCGGTGACCGGCCTGGTCATCAACACCGACCGCCGCCAGATCTTCCTGCCCTGGTCGTCTGTCGCGGCGGTAGACGTGAGCGGGGCGACGCTGAGCACCTCGCAGCTCGACATCACCAAGTTCAGCCAGCGCCCGAACGAGATCCTGCTGAAGCTCGACCTGCTCGACAAGCAGATCGTCGACATCGACGGCCGGCGCGTCGTGCGAGTCAACGACGTCAGTCTCGACGAGGTGGAGGGCTCGCTCCGGCTGGTCGCCGTGGACGTGGGCACCGCGGGGCTGTTGCGCCGGTTGGGCATCGAGCGTCCGTATCGCAGGATCGCCCGCGGCCTCGGCCGATCGACGGGCGAGCGCTACATCGACTGGGAGGACGTCGATCCGCTGGAGAGCACGATCGCGGCGGTCAAGCTGCGCGTGCCCCACGCCGGGCTCGCCGAGCTCCATCCGGCGGACCTCGCGACGATCATCGATCAGCTCACGCCGCGCGACCGCGCCGGCGTGCTGGCGTCGCTCGATGACGAGGCTGTCGCTGACGCGATCGAGGAGCTGGAGCCCGAGTCGCAGGTCGACGTGCTCGAGGAGCTCCAGCCCGACCGCGCCGCGGACATCCTCGAGGAGATGAGCCCCGACGATGCGGCCGACCTGGTGGCCGACCTATCGGACACCGCCCGGGCGGAGATCCTGGCGCTCATGGAGAAGACGGAGGCCGACGAGGTCAAGGAGCTGCTGGGTTACCCGGAGGAGACGGCCGGCGGCATCATGACCACCGAGTACATCGCTGTGCCGGCCACCCTCACCGCAGCCCAGACCATCGACAAGCTGCGCGCGCTGGAGCCGTCGGCGGAAACGATCTACTACGTCTACGTCGTTGACGATGACGGGCGGCTCGTCGGCGTGCTGTCACTGCGCGACCTGATCGTCGCCAAGCCGGAGATGGCGATCAACGAGGTCATGATCGACGAGCCGGTGGCCGTGGGCGTGCTCGACCACCAGCGCGAGGTGGCCAATCTCGTGGCGCGCTACAACCTCCTGGCAGTGCCCGTCGTCGACGAGAGCGGCCGCCTTGAGGGCATCGTCACGGTCGACGACACGCTCGACTCGCTGCTGCCCGTGGGCTGGAAGAGTCACCTGCCGCGACGCTTCCCCGGTAGCAGGAGGTGACCGCGGCGCCAAGCGGCGCCGCCGGAAGGCAGGTGCCGGGGCCGCTGCGCTTTGGCCGGCGGGCCCGTTTCGCGGCGGTTCTCGCGGTCCTTGGACCGGGCATCGTCAGCGGCTTTGCCGACAACGACGCCGGCGGGATCACGACCTATTCGCTCGCCGGCGCGAAGTTCGGCTACGACCTCCTGTGGGTCATCCTGGTCACCCAGCTGGCGCTGTTCGTCACGCAGGAGATCGGTGCCCGGATGGGCCTCGCGACCGGCCAGGGGCTGACCGGGCTGATCCGCGAGCGTTTCGGCGTGCGCTGGGCGGCGTTTGCCGCGCTGACCATGATCCTCGCCAACCTGGGCTCCACGGTGTCCGAGTTCGCCGGCATCAGCGCGGCGCTGTCGCTGTTCGGGGTACCGGTGCCGGTCAGCGCCGTGCTGGCCGCGGTCGCGGTGATCACGCTCATCAGTTGGGGCAGCTTCGGGCGCGTGCAGTACGCATTCGTGGCGATCGGCCTGCTCGTGTCGATCGCCTACATCGTGTCGGCCGCGCTGGCGCGGCCGGACTGGTCGCTGGCGGCGGCTTCGCTGGTCGTGCCGCACGGCACTTTCAGCGGCGCCTACATGCTCGCCGTGGTGGGAACGGTGGGCACGACGATCACCCCGTGGGGCCAGGGCTTCATCCAGGCCTACGTGGTCGACAAGCGGCTGCGGCCCGAGGAGCTCCCCGCGGCCCGTGTCGATGTCTTCATTGGAGTGTTGATCACCAACGTGGTCGCCGCGTTCATCGTCATCGCCTGCGCGGCGACGCTCTTCGCGACGGGCCAGACCGACATCACCGACGCCGCGCAGGCCGCACAGGCGCTCGGACCCATCGCCGGACCCACGGCGTCGACGCTGTTCGCGGTTGGACTCCTGGCCGCGTCATTGTTGGGTCTGGGCGTCGTTCCGCTCGCCTCGGCGTACACCGCGTGCGAGGCCTTCGGTTGGGAGCAAGGCGTGGGCTGGCGCGTGCGCGAGGCGCCGGCGTTCTACGGCCTGCTGGCGTTCTTCATCGGCTTCGCGGCGCTGTTCATGCTGATCCCGGGCCTGCCGCTCATCCAGGTCATGTTCAGCGCCCAGGTGCTCAACGGCCTGCTGCTGCCTGTGATCCTGGTGTTCGTGATGCTGCTCGCGGGTGACAAGCGGCTGATGGGCAACCTCGCCAGCGGCCGGATCAACCTGGCGCTCGGCTGGACGGTCACCGTCATGCTGGTCGTGATGTCGCTCGTGTTGGTCGTGACGGCCTTCAGCAGCTAGGCAGCTCCGTAGTACGCGTACTCCTCGGAGACACCGATGTTCCGCGCGCAGAATGTCTCTGTCTGCGAATGGCAGTTGGGGCAAAGAAAGCGAAGGTTCTCGGCTCGATTGTCGTTATGTCGGCCGTTGATGTGGTCGATCTCCAAGACAAGCGGCGCTCCTCGCCATTGATCGGAGACTCCACACAAGGCACATCGAACGGGGAGCCCGATCTCGACCAGCGCTCGCCTCAAGTGCATCGCGTGAGATCGATTGGCCATGTCGGGTCGCTCGACCAAAATCTCCGCCGCGGCCTTTCGCTTGCCAATCTGGCCACGGTTATGAGCTGATCCTCTGAAGTGCGAGGTATCGAGGCCGTACTGGCGAATCCGCCTTGAAATGTTCAGGTGGTTGCCGCCGGCCTGGCGCAAGTTCAACATCCGAAGAACCTCTGCGACAGAAAATGCATGGGCGACAAGTGGCTCCAACAGGTCCTTGCTGTAGCGCCTGTTCTTGCGTCGCGGCATCGCCGCCATTATAGCACGTCTGTTCTAATCTTTGGTGGGCGAGGTCGGATTCGAACCGACACGCCTTGCAGCGCCACGCCCTAAACGTGGTGTGTCTACCGTTCCACCACTCGCCCACAGATGAGTCTACGGGTGGCCGCTCGAATTGCGAGGCCACCCACAGGAATGAGTGGTCCACCCCGAGTTCAAAGTACACCTGGCCGGGCACCGCCGCTAGGATTCACCCGTGAACTTCTGCCCCGCATGCGGCGTCACCGGCGTGACTGACATCACCGGGCCAGTCGATCAGGTAGGGACGCGCTACAGGACGCTGTTCGGCAAGATGTCCAGCCCAACCGGAGGTGATCGCGGTCGAGCCACCACGGCTGTTCCGGACGCGCTTTGGCAATCGCATCCTGCGCGGTGAGAACCAGGCGCTGTTCGAACCCGACGGAAATGGCACATGGCTCACGCAGGAGTTCTGGACCAAAGGTCTTGTGTCCGCTGTGATGGCGCGCGTGTTTGCGACTGGCTCGTACAAAGGCAGCTTCCAGGGCGAGTTGAACGAATTCGCGCGGATCGCGTCAGCCGAGGGGCGCCTGGCCTGACTGGGGCCTGATGGTGGTCCACCAGTGGTCCGGACGGCCCTGTCCCAACGGGTTCGCGGAAGCCCACGATTCCGGTGACGCCAGCCGCTTCGGAGAATCGCCATGCCCTCGACCCAGCCATCGCCCCGACTTGTCATGAACGCGACCATTGCCGCCCTGATCGCCAATCTCGCCGCGGCCCTGCCGACGCTCTTGATCGGCGACATCCTGACCGGCCCGGCCGCGATGAACGGCAGCGCCCGCGGAACCGCGCTGATCATGGTGGTGTTGGGCGTACCGGTCGCCGCGATCGCGCTGTGGTTCGAGCGGCGCGGCAGCTGGCGCGCCCCGTTCGTGCTCTTCGGCGCGTTTCTGTACTTCGCCTACAACAACTTCCTGCTACTGACCGCGACGCCATTCAACCCACTGTTCCTGGTCTACACCACGTCGATGTCGCTGACTCTGCTCGTCATCGCGCTGCGCTCGATTGCCGCTGACCCGCGTGCCCTCGCCGATCGGCTATCGCAGCTGCCCGTGCGCGCCATCGCGGTGTTTGCGTGGGTCGTCGTCGGCTTCAACGTCCTGGCGTGGCTGGCCAAAATCGTGCCGGCCACGTTCGCGGCTGTCCCGACCAGCTACCTCGAGGGCACCGGCCTGACGACCAACCCGGTGTTCGTCCAGGACATGTCGTTCTGGCTGCCATTCGGTGCCCTGATCGCCTGGCTCCTGTGGACGCGCCGGGCGTGGGGCGTGTTCCTGGGCGGGGCGTGGCTCGTCTACGGCTTCATCGAGGGCATCGGGGTCGCGACCGACCAGTACCTCGGAGCGTCAGCGGATCCGACCTCTACCCAGGTGTCCTTCGCCATCGTTCCCATGTTCCTGGCGCTTGCGGCGCTTACGGCCGTGCCGCTCTACCTTTACTTCAGGCGAGCGGCTGAATCACCGGCAAAATTCGCGCGGCTGGGACCGGCACGCCAAGGCCAGCCGGGCTGATCTGGCGGGCGAGCTCCTGGAAGCGCGCGACCGCGTCGGGCCGGAGGAAGTAGTAGACGAACGAGCCACGCCGCTCGGCGCGCACCCAACCGGACTCGCGCAGGACCTTCAGATGATGGCTCACGGTGGGCTGGGCGACCTCGCAGCAGGCGGTGAAGTCGCACGCGCACACGCCGTCGGCGGCAGCCAGCTGGCGCAGGATCTCCAGGCGGGTGGGATCGGCAGCACCGTTGAGCAGCAGGTGGTCGGGGTCGGTCGGGCGCTTCATGACAAATAGCATATTGACAAGTCTCGATATTGGCAAGTATCAATATCGCATGACAACACAAACCGTCGCCCCGGCGACCACCGATCCCACCGCTGAAGCAATCCACGAAGAGGTCCGCGCGCGCTACGCCGCCGCGGCCAGGGAGGCCGATAAGGGCTGCTGCGCAGTCGACAGCGACTCCTACGGCGCCGAGTTGTACTCCGCCCTCGAGAAGGCCGAGCTGCCCAACGCGGCCGTGCTGGCCAGCCTGGGCTGCGGCAACCCGATTGCCGTCGCTGACCTCCACGAAGGCGAGCGCGTGCTCGACCTGGGCTCAGGCGGGGGGATCGACGTCCTTCTATCGGCCAAGCGCGTCGGCCCAACCGGACGCGCGATCGGCCTGGACATGACCGACGAGATGCTTGCCCTGGCCCAGCGCAATGCCGCCCAGGCAGGGGCAACCAACGTCGAATTCGTGCGCGGCCACATCGAGGACATCCCCCTTCCGGCCGAGTCGGTCGACGTCGTCATCAGCAACTGCGTGATCAACCTCGCCGCCGACAAGCCGGCGGTGTTCCGCGAGATCGCGCGCGTTCTGCGACCAGGCGGCCGCCTGGGATTCACCGACATCGTTGCCGAAGACCGCCTCTCCCCCGCGGACCGAGCCGAGCGCGGCTCCTATGTCGGCTGCATCGCCGGTGCGCTGTCCTATTCGGAGTTCGTGCAGGGCCTTGAATCGGTGGGCCTGACTGACATCTCGCTCACCGCGACCCACGCGGTTGCCGATGGGCTCGACAGTGCCATCATCAAGGCGACCAAGCCACTGGCAGCGGGCACGACCGCCGCTGGCCCCGTGATCGATGTCAGCCGACGGGAACTGCCGCTTGCGAAGACTTCGACCGGTTCGTGCGGGTGCGGCGAGGGCGGCTGCTGCTAGCCGGCTTTTGAGCGCGCCTTGGCCTTCTTCTCCTCGACCTCGACCTCTACCTCGGCGGTTTCCTTTGTCTCTTCCACGCGTACTTCCTTGGGCACCGCGAACAGTTTCTTGACGAGCTCGCGCGCGGCGGCCGCCCCGACGATGCCGAGCAGCAGGTCGTAAGTCTTCCAGGCCGCGGTCCGGGCATTGGGCGGATCCTTGGTGTGCTCCTCGCGCAGGTACGCGGCGAAGTCCCTTTCGAGGTGGGCACGTACGCGCTCGCGGTCTTCCTCGGGCAGTCTGTCGATCGTCTTTTCCACGTCGCGCGGCAGCACCGTGGGCGGCCTGTTGTAGCGCTTGGGGAAGAGGCGCTTCTCGACGCTCTGCGCGACTCTCCTGGGGCCGCCCAGCAGCAGGAAGGCCGCGCCGCCGGCCGCGCCCAGCGTGGGCACCGGGTTGCGCTTGATCTTGGCCGGGATGTTCACGGCGGCGCGCACGGAGGTGTTGAGGTTGTCAAGCTCGGTCGCGACACCTCTGCGGGCCACGCGGACGCCCTTGAGCGCCTCGGCAACCTTGGGCGGGGGCGGGGCTACCGGCCGCCGAGCTTCTGTCGTCTCGTCTGCCATTGCTCCTCCAACCATGCGCGCGTCTCTTTCGCGGCCTCGATCGACTGGCGTGGCGCGAGCTTCGCGAAGCGCTCGGCCGGGTCCAGCCCGGGCAGCGCGAGCACCACGTACAGGATCGGCCACAGGATCAGTCCCAGGGCGATGGCGAAACCGACCGCCGGCGGCCACGTCCAGGGCGCGGCGGCGATCAGCCAGGCGATGGGCATGCCCAGGATGGTGCCAAGAACCAGGCCGCCGATGAACCCGGTTCGGCCAGCCAGGCGGGCCAGCATGAGGGCGAACACGATGGCGCCGATGACCGCTCCGGCGAGCAGTGCCACGGACACGGTGCTGTCGAGCGGGAACGCCATCCGCGTCGCGATGTCCCGGGCTGCGTTGTAGGCAGCATTCGACCCGCATAGCAACGCGAGACCGACGGTCACCAGCACGGCCAGGAAGAGGCTGCCGAGCGCGGCGCCACGCGTCGCACCAATGATCGCCATGCCCAGGATGACGGCCATCGCCACGCCGAACAGCACGCCGTGGGCGAGGCCCCAGCCGATTGACCCGAAGAGCCATTCGCCCACGAACAGGAACCCACCGACGTAGAGCAGGGTGCCCGTCATCATCAGGATGACCAGCGCGCAGCCGGCCTGGGCCGTTATCAGCTTGAGCTGCGACAGGATCTCCGCGATCTCGGCCTTGAGCAGGTCGACGTGCGCCTGGAACAGGCCGACGAACGCGGCGCGCGTGCGGCCGAACTGGGCGCCCAGCCCGGGCGCGCGCTCCTCACTCATGACGCTGTGAATGCTCGGGTGGGGATGCAGATCGGTCAAGCGCCGCATGGCCTGCGGCGCATACCGAATGCCTAGAAGTCGCCCATGCCGCCCGGCGGCATCTGGGGCATGGCCGGCTTGGGCTCGGGCTTGTCGGTGATCATGACCTCCGTCGTGAGCACCATGCCGCCGATCGAGGCGGCATTCTCTACCGCCGAGCGGGTGACCTTCGCCGGATCGACGATGCCCGCCGCCACCAGGTCGGTGTACTCCTCGGTCATGACGTTGAAGCCGACCGTCGTGCTCTTCTTGGCAGCCTGGCTGCGGCGCACGTTCTCGAGCACAACCTGGCCGTTCATGCCGGCGTTCTCGGCCAGCTGGCGCATGGGCTCCTCGAGCGCGGAGCGAACGATGCTCACGCCCACCGCGGCATCGCCGTCGAGCTTGAGTGAGTCGAGCGCGGCCTGGGCGTTGATGAGCGCCACACCGCCACCGGGCACGATGCCCTCCTCGACCGCTGAGCGCGTCGCGGAGAGCGCGTCCTCGACGCGGTGCTTCTTCTCCTTGAGCTCTGTTTCCGTGCCGGCGCCGACCTTGATGATCGCCACGCCACCGGAGAGCTTGGCCATGCGCTCCTGGAGCTTCTCCTTGTCGTAGTCCGAGGTGGTGTCCTCGATCTGCGCCTTGATCTGCTTGATGCGCGCCGCGATGTCCGCCTCGTTGCCGCGGCCCTCGATGAGCGTCGTGTTGTCCTTGTTGGCAACGACGCGCCGGACGCGGCCCAGGTCCTCAACCACGACCGAGTCGAGCTTGCGCCCGAGCTCTTCGCTGATGACCGTGCCGCCGGTCAGGATGGCGATGTCGCGCAGCATCTCCTTGCGCCGATCGCCAAAGCCCGGCGCCTTGACCGCGAGGACGTTCAAGACGCCGCGCAGCTTGTTGACGACGAGCGTCGAGAGGGCTTCGCCGTCAACGTCCTCGGCGATGATCAGGATGTCCTTCTTGCCGCTCGTCAGGATCTTCTCGAGCGTCGGCAGCAGGTCCGGGATGGCGCTGATCTTCTTGTCGGTGATCAGGATGTAGGGATCGTCGAGCGCTGCTTCCATGCGCGTCGTGTCCGTCACGAAGTAGGCGCTCGTGAAGCCGCGGTCGAACTGCATGCCCTCGACGTACTCGGTCTCGAACTGCATCGACTTCGACTCTTCGACGGTGATGACGCCGTCCTTGCCGACCTTGTCCATGACGTCGGCGATGAGATTGCCGATCTCCTTGTCAGCCGCGGACACGGTGGCGACCTGGGCGATCTCATCGCGGCCCTTGACCGGCGTCGCGGCAGCCCTGATGGCATCCGACACGGCCTTGGCCGCCTTGTCGATGCCGAGCTTCATCTGCATCGGATTGGCGCCGGACGCAACGTTCCGCAGACCGTCGGTCACGATCGCCTGGGCGAGAACGGTGGCCGTGGTCGTGCCGTCGCCCGCCACGTCCTCGGTCTTGGTCGCGGCTTCCTTGAGCAGCTGCGCACCCATGTTCTCGAACGGGTCGTCGAGCTCGATGTCCTTGGCGACCGTGACGCCGTCGTGGGTCACTGTGGGGGCGCCGTACCTCCGGTCGAGCGCGACGTTGCGGCCCTTGGGCCCGAGCGTCGTCTTGACTGCGTCGGCAAGCGCGTCCATGCCGCGCTTCATCGCTGCGCGGGCGTCCTCGTCATAGGTGATCAGCTTGGCCATGTCGGTTGGGCGTCCTCTCTCAGGGTGTTCCGTTGTCGCGTGCTGCAGCGCGGCCGCGTCAATCGTGCGGCGCGGGCTCTAGGTTAGCACTCTGGCCTTGAGATTGCTAACGGGTGAGTGCTACAACTCGCGTGATGACCGGAGAACGCTCGAAGCAGCACCGCGAGTTCTTCGCCGTGCCCCTCGATGGCGCCGCGCTCGAGGACGTGCGCTGGCAGCCGGTTGCCGGCCAATCGGAGTGGATCTCCGAACTGATCCTGGCCGACAACCTCGACCAGCGAACGAAGACCGGGTCGCGCACTCGTCTGGTGCGATGGCAGCCAGGCACGTTGCTGCCTGAACCCTCCAGGCACGATTACCGCGAAGAGATTCTGCTGCTGAGTGGCGATCTCGTGGTGGGCTGCGACGCACATGGAAGCGGCGGAGAGCAGTTCGCGGCGCTCACCTTTGCGACGCGGCCTGCCGGGATCTGGCACGGCCCATTCACCACGCGAACGGGCTGCGTGATGTTCGAGCTCGATATCTACGAGTCGCGCCAGTGAGGACCATCACGACGGCCGCGATCCTGGCCGTGGGGAGTGAGCTGACCACCGGTACGACGCGCGACACCAACAGCGGCGACCTGGCGCGCGAACTCACCGGACTGGGCGTGCGCGTCCTGCGCAGCGTCGCGCTGCCTGATGAACTGGCCATCGCGACCGAGGCGGTCGCGGACGCCCTGCGCGATGCGGATCTTGTCGTCTGCACAGGCGGCCTGGGTCCCACGCCCGACGACCTGACACGCGAGGCGATCGCCGCCGCGTGCGGGCTCGAGCCGCGCGTCGATGATGAATTGCTCGCCGGGATCGAGGCACTGTTCACGCGGCGCGGCATCGCGATGCCCGACGCCAACCGCAAGCAGGCGTGGCTGATCGACGGCGCCACTGCTCTGCCCAATGCGCATGGCTCCGCGCCAGGCTGGTGGGTGGACCGTCCGGATGGCCGAATCATCATCGCCCTGCCCGGGCCGCCCCGAGAGATGTGGCCGATGTGGCGCGAGCACGCCCTCCCCCGCTTGCACGCGGGCGCGCTGGGCGTGGAGCGCGCGACCCACACTCTGCGTCTGACCGGCGTGGGCGAGTCGGCGCTGGTCGCGCTGATCGGCGAGGACGTGCTGCGGGCCGCCAATCCGCAGGTGGCGACTTACGCCCGGGCGGACGCGGTCGACGTCGTCGTCAGCGCGGATGGAGACGGCCGACTGACCGCCCGGTCAATTGTCGACGCGGCGGTGGCGAAGCTACGCACACAGGTTGGCGAGTTCGTCTTCGCTGAGGGCGACCAGACCTGGGCCGACGCCTTGGCCGCCCGACTGGGCGGACGAACCCTGGCGACGGTCGAGCTGGGCACCGCCGGACATCTGCAGGCACTGCTCGGCAGCGCGCCGTACCTGAGATTCGGCGAGCTCGTGGCCGACGAGGCGAACCTCCACGACGCTGCGACCGACCTCGGCCACTTCGCCCAGCGAGTGCGCGAGGTGGGTGGCGCCAACATTGGTGTGGCGCTCTTCGCGCGCCAAACGAAGGACACGCACGTCCGCATCGCCATCGCGACGGACCACGGTGTCGAAGAGATGACGCGTGTCGCTTTCCTGGCAGGCGACGAAGGCCGCCGCCGCGCCGCGCTCGCCTGCGCCGCGGCCCTCTGGCAATTCCTGGGCCGGCCGCATCCATCCCCTGGTGATCGCCGCTCACGACGGTGAACTAGCTCCCCGATCACGACAAGCGCGAGCAGTCGGCTGGTTGCACTGGCCAGTCCCCTTCCTCATGGCATGGGTACCATGCCCCAGCTG
>DATBRX010000142.1:0-5230 GCA_036560085.1 Candidatus Limnocylindrales bacterium | reverse complement strand
GTCGGCGGGGCCGGATTTGATCCGTTCGGTGGTGCCGGCGGGCAGGGCTTCAGCGGCTTCGGCGACATCTTCGACGCGTTCTTCGGTGGTGCCGCGGCAGGCGCGCGGCGGCCCCGTGTGCCGACCGGCGCAGACCTGCGCTACGACCTCGAGCTGACCTTCGCCGAGTCGATCAGCGGCACGGAAAAGGAGATCGAGTTCACCTCGCTGGCGCGCTGCGAGACGTGCAGCGGCTCCGGCGCCGAGCCAGGCACGCAACCCACCAACTGCCCCAAGTGCGGCGGCACGGGCGAGCTGCGCCAGGTGCGCTCGACGATGCTCGGCCAGATGATCAACGTCAGCCCATGCGACCGCTGCCGGGGCACGGGCAAGATCGTCGAATCGCCGTGTCACACGTGCCGGGGCGACGGTCGCGTCGAGCGCAAGCGCAACCTGCGCGTGACTATCCCGGCGGGCATCGCCGAGGGCCACCAGGTGCGCCTCTCGGGCGAGGGCGAGGGTGCGCCCCGGGGAGGGGTGCCGGGCAACTTGTACGTCGTCGTTCACGTCGCCCCCCACCCGCAGCTGCGCCGCCAGGAGACGGAGCTCTTCTACGAGCTGCCGCTTTCGATCACCCAGGCCGCGCTGGGCGCGCGAGTACGGGTGCCGACGGCCACCGGCAGCGAAGAGATCGAGATCAAGGCGGGCACTCAGCCCGGCGCAGAGATCCGGTTGCGCGGCCGGGGCGTGCCCCATCTGCGCCGGCCGGATTCGCGCGGCGACCTGCACGTGCTGGTCGACGTCAAGGTGCCGCAGCGCCTGAGCGCCAGGCAGCGCGAGCTGCTCGAGCAGCTGTCGGCCGAGCTGGGCGAGGTCGAAGAGGCCACCGACTCCGACGCGGGAGCGGGCACCGATTCGACCGCGGGTGCTGCCAAGCCACGGAAGTCCGGCCGACGCCGCGGGCGCCAGCCCGGGCTGCGCGACCGATTGCGGGATGCGATCAGCTGATCGATAACGAGGGAGTTTCTGCCGCGGGCAGCTGGTACGAGCTGTCTGTCGAGGCCGATCAGGAGGCAGTCGAGCAGGTGAGCGAGATCCTGTCACGCGCCTGCCCGGGCGGCGTGAGCGTCGAGGCACCGTTCGTGCCGGTCCAGGAGGGCCTCGCCGCGCGCATCGATGCGACGCGGCCGGCCATCGTGCGCGGCTACATCTCGGCGATAGACGCCTCCGCGGTTGCGTTGGCCGTCCACCGCGTGCGCGAGGCGCTGGGTCACCTTCAAGCGTTCGAGCTCCGGCCGATCGGCGACCTGCAGACGCGCGTCGTCCACGAGGAGGACTGGGCCGAGGCGTGGAAGGAGCACTTCCCGGTAATGCGCATCGGCAAGCGCCTGGTCATCAGGCCCACGTGGCGCGAGCACGAACCCGAGCCCTCGGACGTGGTCTTGGGCCTCGATCCGGGCATGGCCTTCGGCACCGGTCTTCACCCGACGACCCGGCTGTGCCTGGCGGGCATCGAACACTGGGCGGATGACGCGCTGCTGTCCGACGCGCGCGTGCTCGATGTTGGCACGGGCTCCGGCATCCTCGCCATTGCCGCGGCGCTGATGGGCGCGTCCTACGTGCTGGGCATCGACACCGACCCGCTGGCCGTCGAAACGACGAAGGCCAACGCCGCGACGAACGGCATGGCCGACTTCATCGAGGCGCACACCGGCAGCCTGCCGCTGCCCGAGCCGGCGCAGTTCCACCTCGTCGTCGCCAACCTCATCTCCGGCCTGCTCATTGACCTGGCAGCGGAGCTGGCGGCAACCCTCTGGCCGGGTGGTCGGTTGCTCGCGGGTGGCATCTACAGGGATCGTGAGCCAGAGGTCCGGGCAGCCTTCGAATCGGCCGGCCTGCGGGTCGTCGGACGGATGGCGGAAGAGGATTGGGTTGCGCTCGAGCTGGAGCCCGCTGAGGGATGACCCTGGGCGGGCTGTTTCCCTTCGTCCTTTTCGCCCACATCGTGCTGGCGATCAGCCTCTTCATGCCGACGATCCTGCTCCCGTTCGCCCTGCGTCTGAAGGGCGGCAAGTTCGAGCAGGGTCCGGGCCGCTTCTCGCGCGCCCTGTTCTGGCTGCAGCGCAATGGCTCGTGGCTGATCGGCGCGGGTCTCGCGGGTACGGGCATCGCCCTCGTCCTGACCCTGGGTGTGCAGTTGCTCGCCCAACCGTGGCTGGTGCTCGCGCTGACCCTCTATGCCGCCAACCTGCTGATCGCATTCGTCATCCAGCGACCCGGACTGGCGCGCCTCCTGCGGCTGCAACCCGGGGACAGCGAGGCGGCGCGCCGGCGGTGGCGCGACCGGGCGCGGCGGCAGCGCTACTTCAGCTACGTGATGGCCGGGCTGATCGGGGTCATCGCCTTCCTGATGAGCACCAAGCCCGAGCTCTAGGCGCGCCGGGCCCGGCTCACAACTGTCGCGCTACTCGCGGCCCTCGTCGCGCGGCTCACTGACCGGCGGCGCCATTCCCTCGCGATAGGCGAGCAGAGCGGCTTCGACGCGGCTGCGCACGCGCAGCTTGGACAGGATGCTCGTCATGTAGTGCTTGATCGTCTTCTCGGCGAGCGACAGGCGATCCCCGATCTCCTGGTTGCTCAACCCCGCGGCCACCAGCTCGAGCACCTCATGCTCGCGCGCCGACAGCTCGTCGAGCGGCGCCGACCTGGGCCGGCTCATCTCGCGCAGCAGGCCCCACGCGAGGCCGGGCGCGACGTACACCTCGCCCGCATTGACGGTGCGCAGGACGTTGACCAGCTCGGACGCGGCGGCACCTTTGAGGACGTACCCCGACGCGCCGGCTTTCATCGCTGCGAGCAGGTCATCCTCGTCTTCGGACACGGTCAGCATCACGACCCGCGTCGCGGGCGAGGCGGCGCTGATGTCGCGCGCGGCGCTCAGGCCGCCACCGGGCATCGCGATGTCAAGCAGCGCTACATCCGGTGAATGCTGCGCGACCAGGTTGAGTGCCTCTGCCGCGGAGGCGCCCTCACCCACGACCTCGATGTCCGGTTGCGCGGCGAGCGAAGCGACCACGCCCGCTCGGAACATGGGGTGATCGTCGGCAACCACGATGCGGATCCGGTCTGTGGCCGCGGCGTTCACAGCGGCCACCGTACCGTCACCTGTGCTCCGGCGTCGGGCCGCGCACCAATCTCGAAGCTGCCGCCGAGCAGCTCTGCCTGCTCGCGAATGCCGGCCAGGCCAAGGTGGCCGCCCTCACCGACGCGTGTATCACCAAAGCCCGGCCCGCCATCCGCGACGGTCAGGACGAGCCGCCCATCCGCGGCTTCCAGGTTGAGCGCCACATCGTGGCCGCCGCCGTGGCGCGTCGCGTTGGAGAGCAGCTCCTGGGCCGCGCGGAAGAGCGCGATCTTGGTCGGCAGGCTCGCCTCGCGCGGCGGCTCGCTCAACGTGAGCGCCACGGGGACACCGGTCCGGCGCACGTGATCATCGACCGCTCGCCGGAGTGTGTCGGCAGTCGAGAGCGACGACAGCTCGGGCAGGCGCAGGCCCGCGGCAATGGCGCGCATGTCGCGCAACGCGTCGTTCAGCGCCGACTGCAGCTCGGCCAGCTCCCGCTCGTCCACCTTGCCGTCGCCGGCACGCAGCTGGTCCAGGCGGAGCATGGCCAGTGCCAGCATCTGGCCCGGACCGTCATGCAGGTCGCTCGAGATGCGGCGCAGGTTGCGCTCGCCCAGCGTCGTCGTGCGTTCCGCGGCGACTCGGACCCGGCCGCGCAGCTGTTCGTTCTGCTCGAGCAGCGTCGACAGCTCGGCCACCTGCGCTTCGAGGGCGAGCCGCTGGCGATCGATGGTCTGGCTGCCCTGGCGGACGATGCCGAATAGCAGCAGGTAGACCAGCGCCATCGCGAGGCCTACCGCCAGCCACGAGCGCAGCTGCGCCCCGCCGACTTCCTGGTCGATCTCGGTTGGCAGGACATAGAACTCGGCGACGGCGATGATCCGGCCGCCGCCGCGCTCGCGCACCGGCAGGTACATCTCCAACAGCCGGCTGAAGCCGCGTGCCTGTTCGCTCACGTTCTCATCGGCCTCGAGCGCGCTCATCTCGGCCACGACATTGCCGTCGACGGCGTCGCGCAGGCCATCTTCAACCGGGTAACTTTGGCCGATCAGCGAGCGGTCGGGGCTGTACACGATCGCCCCGTCAGGCCGCCAGACCTTGAGGGCCACGACACGTTGCCCGAACGCGGTGTCGCCCAGCAGATCGTCGAGATCGGCGATGTCGTCGTCGCTCAGCCAGCTGTCGCTCGCGAGCGATTCGAGGTGCGGCTCGATGAAGCTCTGCACATAGAGCCCGGTGATTGACGCGGTGCGATCGACTATGCCGCGCTCGAGCTGGCCACCGATCCACCAGCCCACGGTCAGGCCACCGACCATCAGCACGGCCAGGCTGGCCAGCAGGAAGCGGCGCGCGAGGGAGCTCGACTGGTTCAGGCCGAGAAGGCCGGACAGCCGCTTGACGGGTGAATCGGACATCGCGGCTGATCGTAGTCCCGGCTCGCGCGCGGACCTATGGACCAAGGGCGCGAAGGGCATCAGACCAAGGTCCGTCCAATTTCCCGACCCGCGCCCGTGGCGGCGCAACGGCCGCCCGGCCGACTATCGAGTCACAACCCGGGGGGCGAAACACACCACCCGCAACACAGAGACAGCGCAAAGAGGAGCAAGGGCCATGATCGGAAACATTCGCCGCCACGCCATCCGCTGGTTCGCCGTCGCGCTCATCGGCGCGGGCCTGGTCAGCTTTCCGGCCGGCGTCGCCGCCAAGGACACTGACGTGATTCGGACCGGTTCGTGCAGCGGCGCGAGCGACTGGAAGCTCAAGGCCAAGCCGGACAACGGCAGGCTCGAGGTCGAGTTCGAAGTGGACCAGAACGTCAACAACAGGACGTGGAGCGTCAAGCTCAAGAAGAACGGCAACGTCTTCTGGCAGGGCCAGCGGACGACCCACGCGCCGAGTGGCTCTTTCAGCGTCACGAAGTTCACCGGCAACCCGGCCGGCACGGACACCATCGTCGGTCGCGCCGTGAACCCGGCCACGGGCGAGGTCTGCCAGGGCTCGCTCACCATCTAGACCCGTCGCCACCAGGTAGTCCGGGCGCGGCCCCGCGAAAGCGGGGCCGCGTCATTCGTATGTGAGTACCGATCCCCAGCCCGGCTGTCTAACATCGGCCTGATGGACAAGACC
>DATBRX010000141.1:0-7493 GCA_036560085.1 Candidatus Limnocylindrales bacterium | reverse complement strand
AGCGTTTGACCAGATAGCGCCCTCTCAGACGGCATCGGCGGGGCCCACTGGGCATTGGCGAACCATGAAGGATGACCAAGTGTCCGAATAGCGCCCGCGGATCGATCATCTGGCCAGTTCCGCGACGGCCGAGGGCCCTAGCTGACCCACTCCCCAGCGCGCATGACGCGCTTGACGTTGAGTTCGGCGTCGAGCTCGATGAGATCGGCGCGCTGCCCGGGCGCCAGGCGGCCGCGATCGCTTATGCCGAGCATCGCCAGGGGGTTGCGCGTCGCCGCGGCGACCGCGGCTGGTAGCGCAATACCGGCGGCGAACATGTTGCGCACCGCCTTGTCCAGGGCGAGCACCGACCCGGCCAACGTCTGCGTGCCGGCGAGCGTGACGCGCTCCCCGGCGATCTCGATGTCCAGCGAGCCCAGGCGGCCGCGGCCGTCGCCGGTGCCGGCGAACGGGATGGCGTCGCTGACCAGCAGCAGCCGATCAGCGGGCTTGAGCCGCGTGATGAGCGGCCAGAGCTCGCGGTCGACGTGGATGCCGTCGGCGATGAGCTCGGTGTAGACGCGGTCATCCAGCAAGGCCGCGACGGCCAGGCCGGGGGCGCGGTGATCGACACCGGTCATGGCGTTGAACAGATGCGTCGTGCCCCGCGCCCCTGCGGCGTAACCGTCGCGCGCCTCGACCAGGTTCGCGCCCGAGTGGCCCAGCGACACCCCGACACCGCGTCCGGCCAGCGACGCGATCAAGGGCAGCGCGCCCAGCAGCTCGGGCGCGATGGTGATGACGCGGAGCGAGTCCAGCAGTGGCGTGAGCTGCTCGCTCGCCACATCCGCCGGCGACATCAGGAAAGATGGGTCGTGGGCGCCGCGCCGCGCCTGCGCGAGGAACGGCCCCTCCAGGTTGAAGCCAAGCGGCTCTGCGCCGTCTCCCGGAGCCGCCGGCATCCAGTCACGAACACGCGACGCGAATGCGGCCAGCTCGTCGAGCGGCGCGGACACGGCCGTCGGCAGGAACGATGTGACGCCGCGCCGCAGCAACGACCGCGCCATCCCGTCGAGCGCCGCGCGGTCGCCCATCGCCGAGTGGCCGCCCCAACCGTGAACGTGAACGTCGACGAAGCCGGGGCTGATGTACGGGCCACCGTCGTTCGAATCGGGACCGGCCTGGACGTCGGTGATCAGCCCGTCCTCGACCGTCAGCGAACCAACGGCGACTCGGTCGTCCAGGATCAATCGGCCGGTGATGCGCTCACTCATGAGGCCATGGTCTCCGCGGTCTCCGCGCCGTGGATCGCCGCGCCGATCGCCCCGGCCCACGTGCCCAGCTCGGCGAGCGCGATGGTCACCTTGTCGAGCGACGTGACATGGACGCGGCGCGCGACCTCCGCCCGGATGGGATCGAGCAGCAGGTTCCCGGCCGCGGCGATGCCGCCCCCGATTACGACCCGGTCGGGCGTGATCACGGTGATCATGTTGGCGATGCCGATGCCCAGATATCGGCCGACCGACGCCATGCCCGCCAGCGCCGCCTGGTCGCCGGCACGCGCACGGTTGATCGCCTCTCGCGCGTTAGAGGCACCGCACGCCTCCGCCAGCCGGTCTGCCCGGGCGAACGACTCGAGGCAGCCGTTGTTACCGCAGTTGCACGGTGGCCCGTCGGGATCGATCGTGTGGTGGCCCAGCTCGCCCGCGGTCCCGTCATGACCCTGGACGATGTGGCCGTCGATGGCGATGACGCCGCCGATGCCCGTGCCCAGCGTCAGGCCGACCATCGAGCGCGCGCCGCGCCCAGCGCCCAGGCGCAGCTCCGCGAGCCCAAATGCGCGCGCGTCGTTGACGAGATGAGTCGGCAATCCGAGTGCGGCGCCGACCCTTGGACCGACCGGCACGCCATCCCACTCGCCCAACATGTTGACGAGGAATTTGGTCGCGCCGCGTTCCGCGTAATAGAGACCCGGCACGCCTATGCCTACCGAAGCGATGTCGGGATGCTCGGCCATCGCCTTCCGGCCGGCCTCGATGAGCTGCTCCAGGACTGCCTCGGGGCCGGCGTCGTCGTGAGTCGGAACCTGGCCGTGGTCAAGCGTGCGCCACGCAGCACCGTCGCGTTCCACGACCGCGGTCTTGATGTTGGTGGCGCCCAGATCAAGGCCCAGATGGCGCGTGGCCGGCGCCGGCGCCACTGCCTAAGACTCGGTCGTCAGGCGGGAGTAGAAGGCCGCGACGACGACGATGATGGACCCGAACAATACCTGCCGAGCGGCTTCGGGAAAGCCGAGCGTTGAGAGCAGCGAATCGGCGACGGTCAGGATCAACGCGCCGACGATGGTGCCGGCGAAACCACCTCGGCCTCCGAAAATCGAGGTCCCACCGATGACCGCGGCGGCAACTGACGGGAGAAGTCGCGGGTTGACCAGGGTGACGCTGGCCACGTTGGTCAGGCCCGAGACAAGGAATCCTGCGACGGCCGCAAGCAGGGCCGAAATCACGTACAGCGCCAAGAGAACCTGCCAGCTCTTGACGCCCGACAGGCGCGCCGCGATGGGGTTGTCCCCGAGCGCGTAGAGGAGCCTGCCAAAACCGGTGCGACGCAGCATGAAGATGATGACGATGGTGAGCGGCACGAACACGAGCAGGCTGTCGGGGAAGAAGGTCCCCTCCGTCGCCGAGCCGAGCCAGCGCAGCTCGGGCGGCACGCCGCTACGGGTGCGCACGACCTGCAATTGGTACGCATTGGCCGCGCCGAGGATGACCAGGCCCATCCCGAGGGTCATGATCAACGGGTGGACCCGGAATACACCTACGCCAAGACCATTGATCGCCCCGATCAGAGCCGCGAATAGGAACGCCACCCCGATCGCGACGAACAGGCTGTCGGGTCCGGTGTAGAGCGACGCTGCGACGAAGCCAGCCATGGACCCCGTCGCCGCCACCGACAGATCGATGCCGCCAGTGAGCATGACCAGGGTCTGGCACCCGGCGAGGATCGCCAGTGGAATGGCCGTGCGGATCTGAGCCGCTATGAACCCCGGGAAGTCCGCGCCGGGCCTGACGATTGCAAAGGCGGCGACAAGCGCCAGCAGCAGCATGAGCAGCGGTATCAGCGGCTGGTCGCGGAACATGCGCGCGATCGAGGCGATGGCGGGTTGACGTCGCTCCACCTGGACGCCGGTCATGCTCTAGCCCGCCGCCGCAACGTGAGGCTTCCCAGGACCACGACCGCGATCAGGATCACGCCCTGCGTCACCGTCGCGAGGTTCGAGTTCAGGCCCAGGAACGTCATGTCCGTCTGGATGAGCGACAGGACGGCGACCGCCAGGATCGGGCCGACCACGCCACCACGTCCGCCCGCGAGGCTCACTCCACCCAAGACGACTGCGGCCACGCTGGCCAGCGTGAAGCCGCCGGGCAACGGATTGCCCTGGCCTGTGATAGCGCTCAGCGCCAGACCCCCCATCCCGGCAAACAGCCCGGCCAGCGCATAGGCGAGAACCTTGGTCCGACCCACGGAGACGCCGCTGCGGAATGCGGCAAGCGCGTTGCTGCCAACGGCATAGAGCGCGAGGCCGTGGCGCGATCGACGCAGGGGTATCCAGACCACGCTGACCGAGACCAGCAGGACGATGAAGGCCTTGGGCAGGAAATCGACAAGGACCGAGCCGTTTACGAGGCCCGACAGCCAATCGTGCGGCGATCTAACGGGGGCCTGCGCAATCCAGAGGGCGAAGCCTGCCCAGACGAAGGACATGGCAAGCGTGACGATGATGTCGGCCACGCGCGTCCAGACGATCAGCATGCCGTTCACGGCTCCGAGGAGGACCCCCAGCACGAGGACCCCGACGAACACGCCGATACCGATCTCGTCACTGCGGCCCAGCATCAAGGTCGCGGCGACCATGTTGGTCAGGGCCATCATCGAGGCGATCGACAGGTCAATGCCGCCCGAGATCACGACGATCGTCTGCGCTATGGCCGCGAACGCGAGGGGCAGCACGTTGACCGACAGGCTCTGCAGACCGCCGGCGCCGTAGTTGGGATTGATGATCCGCGTGAAGAAGAGCAGCAGGATGACCAGGCCGGCGAGGCCAAGAACCCAGGCGTCGCGGCCGAACGACGCGCGGGCGACCGCCGCAAACGTCGGTCGCACCTCGGTAGGCGGGCTGATTGTGGTCATTCGGCCCGCTCCTCGGCGGCGACTACCTCGGCGGCCACGTCCTCAGGCAGGGTTTCCTCCTGCTTCAAGTTGTACGCCGCGCGCAGGAGCGCCGCTTCGTCGGCATCGGCGGCAGGGAGCTCGGCGACCACACGCCCACCGAATATCACGATCACGCGGTCGCACGCGAGCTGGATCTCCTTGAGCTCGGATGTGTACAGCAGGACCGCGGCACCAGCCGCCACCAGGTCGCGCAGCAGGTTGTAGATCTGATTCTTGGTCCGGATGTCGATGCCGCGCGTCGGGTCGAAGCAGAGCATCGTCTTCACCCCGCCCGCGATCCAGCGGGCGATCGTCACTTTCTGTTGGTTGCCACCTGACAGGCGGCGCACCTCGGCCCCGGCCCGCGCATCGATCTGCAGCGTCTCGACCGCGGCGTTGACGCGCCTGCGCTCCTTGCCCAGGTCGATGGGCCCCCAGTGCCGGGGCAGTGCGCTCGACGGCAGAGTGATGTTCTCACGCACATTGCGCTGCATGAGAAGCGCTTCGGCACGGTCCGCGGCGACATAGACGACGCCCGCTCGGATGGCGTCCGCCGGGTGCCGGAAATTTACCGGTGAGCCCTCGACGATGACCTCGCCCGCGCTTGCTCGAGTGGCGCCACACAGGACGTCAAACAGCTCATCCTGGCCCTGGCCCTCGAGGGCGACGACGCCGAGCACCTCGCCCGGGTACAACTCGAAATCGACGTCATTGAGGTGCGTGCCCGCCGCCAGCCCCTTCACCTGCAGACGCGGCACCAGGTCCCGCTGGCGCTTGGTCGCGGCGTACACGTCGGCGGACGTGGTTGCCGGTGCCTGGCCGGCGATCTCGCCGAGCATCAGCTGGACTATGCGCTCCTCGGATCCCGGCGTCACGTCGACCACCCCGACCGTCTCGCCTTCACGCAGGACCGTCGCTCGGTCACAGACCGCGGCGATCTCGATCATTCGGTGCGAAATGAAGATCACCGATCTCTCGCCGCCCCGCAGCCGGGCCACCACCTCGAGTACGCGCTCGGTCAGGTTGGCCGGCAACGCCGCAGTCATCTCGTCGAGCATGAGAACGTCCGGCTCGATAGCCAGCGCGCGGGCGAGATCGATCACGCGCTGGGTGGCCAGGGGAAGGGTCAGGGCCACGTCGGAGAGGTCGACGTTGCTCAGCCCGAGCTCGTTGGCCCAGTGCAGAAAGGCGCCGACTGGAGTGCCGGTCAGGCGCAGATTGGAGCGCAGGTCGAGATCTGGAATGAGCGCTGGCTCTTGATAGACGGACACGATGCCGTTGCGCCGCGCCTCGCCCGGTGATCGTGCAGCAGCCTCTCGCCCACGAACGAGGATGCGCCCCGTGTCGGGGCGCACGGCACCAGACAGGATCTTCACAAGAGTGCTCTTGCCGGCGCCGTTCGCGCCCATCAGGGCGTGCACCTCGCCTGGCTTCACAGCCAATGACGCGCTCTTCAGGGCAACGACGACGCCGTATGCCTTCGAGACATCGGTAGCCTCGAGCAGCAGTGCGGCTGGGATGGCAGTTGCCGTCATCGGTACGTCCGCAAGGTACAAGAACAGAGAGGGGATGCCGATTGCTCGGCATCCCCATCTGTCCAGGAAAGAACCTTCCGGGTTATGGTTCGCCCGGACCCTTGCAGGCGAGCATCTGATCGAGCGTGTAGTCCGTCCAGCCGGTGATTGACCAGCTGACCGGCCATAGCACGTTCAGACCAGCGACATTGATCTGCTCGAGCTTCGCCATGCCGTCCGCAGTGTCGTTGGCGTACGCCTCAGGCACTGGGAGCAGGACGACCTTGATGTCGTGCTCGACACCGTCGGCAGTCGTGCGCTTGATCGTTGTCGTTGCCGGGGACTCGCCATTGAGGACCTTGAGCGCCAGATTGACGCCGGCGCCGCCGATGGATGCCGGGTTGTAGACGGCGATGCCCTCGAGGCCGTTGTACTTGGGATCCTTGTGGAGCAGCTGCTCGACAAAGCCCTTCAGGTCCGCTCCGACGACGGGGACGAACGGCTTGCCGGAGGCCTGGATCGCGTCAACGACCTGCTGGTCGATGCCCGATGTCCAGATGCCGTCGATGGTGTCGTACGTGCCGTCGTTGATGATGCCCTGCATCAGCTGGGTGCCCTTGTCGGGATTCCAGTCGGTGCCCACACCGTCGTTGCTCGGCAGCAGGTGGATGCCCGGGTTCTCCGAGAGCGCCTTCATGACGCCGTCGTGCCGGTCAAGGTCGGCTGGGTGGCCAACGATGCCGCGCATGTAGTAGACGTTGCCCTGGCCGCCGAGCTTCTTGAACAGCCAGTTCGCACCTACGTAGCCGTAGTTGAACTGGTCGTTGGAGATATTCCAGGTCTCCTTATCGGTGACGTAGGCGTCGATGGCAATCGTCTTGATGCCGGCAGCCTGCGCCTGGTCGAGCACGGCCTGATAGCCGTCGGGGCTATTCGGGTTGAAGATGATCGCGTCGGGCGACTTGGCGATCAGGTCCGTCAGCTGCTGGAGCTGCGGATAGGTCCCGTCCTCGGCATGTGTCCACGTGGATACGCCAACGCCCTTGACGAGCGCTTCTGCCTTGGCCGTGCACAGCTGCTCCTCGCGGAAGCCGTTGCCGACGCCGAACGCGTTCGAGTAGCCGAGCGTGACGCTCGAGCCGGCAGGCGTAGGCGAGGCCCCGGGGGCCGCACACGCGACGCCGATCAGCAGTACGCCGGCCAGCATGCCGAAGACCGCTAGCTTGGTCCTTTTGACCATTACGTGAATTCCTCCTCCGTGTGTCCCAATCAATCGCGGACTGTGCAAGGCCTCTCCCGTCAGCCACCTCCTCCTTGTCTGGCGATCACGCGGGCGAGTCGC
This sequence comes from Candidatus Limnocylindrales bacterium, assembly GCA_036560085.1. Taxonomy (GTDB): domain Bacteria; phylum Chloroflexota; class Limnocylindria; order Limnocylindrales; family CSP1-4; genus JALYGJ01. The sequence continues at coordinate 446 of DATBRX010000141.1, read as the reverse complement.
CGTGCGTGCTCTTTGTATGCCTCTTCGAAGAGTTCGCTTGACTGCTCCTGGCCGACTACCGCCGCCCGAGTGATAACGGGCGGCATCTGTCCCCTCTCCGAGAGGAGCTCTGCCACGCGAACCTTGATGGAGTTGACGATTGCGACCGCAGCGATGGTAGACCCCGGGCCAACCGGCGTAGCCAGGTTTTCGACTCGCGACAGGGCGTCGGCAGGCGGGGTGCACAGGTCGATCACGAGGTCCGCCTCGTCGAGGAGGCGCGCGCCGGCGCCGGGATCCGGCTCGGCCGACATCGACTGCGCCACGCTTGTAACCGCGATGACGCGTAGCCCGCGCCGGCGGGCGCCGCGCGCCATCTCGACGGGCACCGCGGTCAGGCCGCTGGCTGAGAAGATCATCATCGTGTCGCGCGGCCCAAAGTCGTAGTTCGACAGGATCACCTCGGC
>DATBRX010000140.1:0-3832 GCA_036560085.1 Candidatus Limnocylindrales bacterium | reverse complement strand
CCCGGCGGATAGTTGATTGCCGAATAGGAGTCGGCAATGGCTATCGCGTGCACTATCGCGATGACGACGCTCACGCCCAAGATTGCCACGGACAAAGGCCTGCGCACTCCGCCCAACGCCAAACCGAGCAGGCCAAGGCCGGCGATCGTGATCACGCTCGTCGCGTCGCGGACGATGGGGCCCATGTCCTGCAGGAAGAACGCCGCGTTCCGCCAGTCGCCAGGTGCGTACCTGAACACCAACTCCGGCAGGGCGCTCCACACCAGGCTCACGACGGGAGCTACGGCCAGGGCGAGCGCGGCCCAGGTGTAGCGCCGGTCAGCGGGTCTGACGTAGAGGACGGCGGCGGCGAACAGGACGGGGGCGGCCGTCAGCAGCGCCCCGATCAACGAGTAACTCAATTGGCTGAGCTCGTAAGCGACCAGCACAACTGCGACCAGGAGCAGTGACCAGGTCACCGATGGAATGTCGCGCAGGCTCCTCGGCCGCGCCAATGCTGTGTCCTTCAACGTTTCACCCCTCCGTTCGATCGACCGGTGCTTTTGGGCACCGCCCATCCGTTCGCGCCTGTGCGGTCTTGTGGGCTGCGCGGTAGTGCGCGGCCTGTCCGGCTGATGGTCCGGGTTGACTCTTCCCAGTCTCGCACCAACGGTGAGGAGCACGGGCCCCGCCGCTGAATAATTTGGCTCCGACGCTCGACCCTCACCAGGTGTCATTGTGCGTCGTCCACTGTCCCTGCTTATTGCAGGGGCTTTCTCCCTTACCGCGCTGAGCGCGGCCTTTCTGATCGATAACTCACCCGCGTCCGCAGCACCGATCGCCGGCGCGCCGACCACCTATTGCGCTGATCCAGACACCGACCCGTCGATTGATACCGGCGCGGGCACCATGATCACGTGCGACACAACGATTACGAACACCATCACTGGCATCGATCCGATCACCGGTGTAGCCAGCGGGAGTGCCGTCATCAGCGTCACCGAGTGCACCGGCCCCGCGAGCGGCCGTCTAGATCCCTCATTTCTGACCTGTACCACGGACGAGCAGATCCTCGTCAACCTCGTCACGCACATTGACCAGTGCAACGGTGTCGGTTATGGCGGCGGCAATGTGCTCGAGTGCAACGTCGACGTGATCAACAACTTCCTCGGCGTCACTCCCGAAGTGATCAGCGCCGCCACCGTTAACCAGTGCAACGGATCGGCGCCGGACACGACAGGCTGCAATCCCTTCCCCGCCGCCACCACAAACGCAACGATCACGCAGTGCAACAACTCCAGCTACGGCGGCGGCCAGGAAGACTTCAACTGCGACGCCAGCGGTACGACCACTGCTTCGTTGAGCGTGACCGTCGACCAGTGCAACGACTCCAACTACGGCGGCGGCTCGTGGCTCAACTGCTCCGCCAGCCTGACCAACAACGTCGTGCCCCTGGCGACGTCGTCACCGACGCTTCCGAGCGATACCCCGACGCCGACTCTGCCTGCAGACACGGCGACGCCCTCGCTCGCACCAACGCCTACGTTGGCACCGACGCCCACCTCGGCTGCGACGCCGAGCCTGGCACCGACGCCCACCTTGGCAGCTACTCCGTCGGCGGCACCGACGCCCACCTTGGCAGCAACGCCAACACTGGCAGCAGCACCCACCCTGGCGGCCACGCCTGCCGCAACTCCGTCGGCGCTTCCGGATACGGCAATGGCTCGTCCGACGACGCCGCCGCCGACAGGCGGAGGGCTGGGATTGCCGCTTCTGATGGTCGCCCTGGTATCGCTCGCGTTCCCGCTGTGGAGGATCTACAGCGACCGCGGCGCGCAGGTCCGGTAGAAGCGCGCCCGGCAGGATTCGAACCCGCGGCCTGATGGTCCGAAGCCATCCGCTCTATCCACTGAGCTACGGGCGCACGTCCGAATTGTAGGGTCGTGCGCCCGGGCTAGGGCTCTGTGCTAGAGATCGGACGAGCGGCGTTTGACCAGCCACCAGCCCACCGGCAATAGGGCGGCCGCGACTGCGACCTTGATCAGATCGCCGGGCACGAAGTCCCACAGCCCGTACCTCAGACCGTCCTCGAGATTGAGGCCCGCGGCTGCCATCAGCCAGGGGATGCCGATCAGGTAGACCACGAGGTTGCCCAGCAACATCGCTGCGATTGAGCCACCGATCTTGCGGTCCCAGCCGAGTTCAGCCAGACGGCCGACCAACCCGCCGGCGAACAGGAAGCCGACCAGGTACCCACCACTCGGACCGAGCACGATCTGCCCGGATTCGAGGCCGATCACGGTGCTGAGTCCTGACCGGTAGAGGCCGGTCGTCTCATCGAGCGCGAATACGGGCAGGCCGACGAAGCCCAGCAGCAGGTACAGCCCAACGGACAGCAGCGAGCGTCGGAAGCCCAGCAACGCCCCGCCGAAGAGAACGCCGAACGTCTGGAGGGTGACCGGCACGAGCGGGTTGCCCGGCAGATAGAAACTGATGCGGGCGCCCAGGATGATCAGCAGCGTGCCCACCGCGATCATCAGCAGGTGGCGCTGCCACGAAGCGGCACGCTCGCCCAGGCGGATCGGGACCAGGAAGTCGCCCAGAGTTACGCCGCGCTCCACGGGCGGAACACGCACCCAGCGGGTGGAGGCGGCCATGCGCCCTAGGCTACCAGTGACGGTCTAGCGCACGTTGTCGGTGATCGAGAACGAGAGCCGGCCCAGGTTGAGCTCGAATAGCTCGACTTCCAGCGTGTGCTCGCCGAGTGCAAGCGGTGCGCCGCTCACGTGCAACGTGACGTGGTCGCCCTTGAAGACGCTCACTGGCTTCTGGCGCGTCACGTCCTGGGCGCGGATCGGCTCGGCGTCGCCGGAACGCTGCGCGGTGACCGATTCGGGTGGAATCTCGCGCCCGTCAACGCGCAGATGGCCGACGCCCGTGAGCACGCCATTGCCCATGGGGTTCTGCGCCTTGAGCTCCCAACCGGAGTCGGTGTTGCGCAGCGAATCGGCCACGTAGAACTGGCGCGCGATGAAGCCCGGGATGTTCATTTGCCAAGGTTAGGCGATACTTGGCACTCCCCCTCGCGGTGGCCTTAGCTCAACCGGCAGAGCATCGGATTGTGGATCCGAAGGTTATGGGTTCGACCCCCATAGGCCACCCCAACATCCCTGCGGTTAGCCGACCTTGAAGGCGGGCGCGTAGCGCGCCACGCCGTGCAGGTCGGGGCTGTATGAGGGCAGCTTGAGGGCCTGCCAGTGCTCGTCCGGCCAGGGCTGCGGCGGCTCTATGCCCATCGATCGGGCGGGCAGGAAGCCGAAACGCGGGTAGTACGAAGCGTGGCCGAGCAGGCAGATGAGCGGTACGCCCCGTTTCCGGGCGCGGTCAATCTGCTCGCGCATCAGCCGCGCGCCCACGCCGCGGCCCTGGAGGTCGGCGCGCACCGCGAACGGGCCGAGCATCCACACCGGCCACTGCGTCCCACTGCTGCCCACGATAAAGCCGCGCGATGCCAGCAGATGGCCGATGACCGCGCCGCTCTTGTCGAGCGCGACGATGGACCCGCCCGCGATCTCATCGGCGCTGCCGCGTATGGCGTCGACGATCTCGCCCTCATCGGGCTCCTCGAAAACAAGATCGTGGAGCGCGCGGATCGCGTCCCGGTCGGCGGGACGCTCGGGGCGCACGCTGACGGCCAGCGGTTCCATGGCTTGCAGGTTAGCCGCTCAGCCTGTCCTGACGCCACCCGCCCTGGTGGCGCGAGCCGCCGGAGCTAGCGCCAGACCTCGGCGAGGACGCGCTCGTCCTGCTCCCTGGCGCTGCCCGACATGCCTGCCGCGTGGCCCAGCTCGAA
>DATBRX010000139.1:0-2071 GCA_036560085.1 Candidatus Limnocylindrales bacterium | reverse complement strand
ACGATCTGCGCTGCCCACTTGGCGAGCCCGCCGAAGCGCGCGACGAGATCGCTCTCCTGGAAGGCCTCGCGGCCCTTGTGCGAGCGCTGGACGTCGCCCAGCAAAGCGACCAACGGCGTCGAGTTGCTGTACGCGGTGTGGATGCCTATGGCCATGTTGGACGCGCCGACCGTCCTCGTGCCCAGGACCGCGGCCGGCTGGCCGGTCAGCTGGCCCACCGCCTCCGCCATGAACGCGGCGCCGCCCTCGTGTCGCGTGGCCACGACGCGAATGCCGGCCGCGGGCAGCGCGTCGAGCAGCCCGAGGAAGCTCTCGCCCGGCACCGTGAAGGCCCAGCGGACCCCTGCCGCCGCGATGGCGTCGGCCACGAGTCGGCCGACTGTTCTCCCCGAGCGCCGGGCCATGCGCCGCCTAGAGCGCGAAGCGGATGGAGCTGAGGATCAGGCCCAGGATGACGACCACGACCACGATGGCCATGACCACCCGGACGGTGCGATCGGAGCCGATCATCGGTAGTTCTGGAACTGGAGCGGCACCGGATAGCCCTCAGACTCCTGGCGCAGTCGCGCGATCAGGCGCTGCAGCTCATCTTTGCTCTTGCCGCTCACGCGCACCGCGTCGCCCTGGATCTGCGACTTGAGCTTGGGGAAGTCGTCGCGAATGAGCTTGGTGATCTTCTTGGCCAGATCGTCGGGCAGCCCGCGGCGCAGACCAATCCGCTGGCGCACCGTGTTGCCGCCAGCCTCCTCGATCGCGCCCCAGTCGAAGATCTTGAGCGACAGGGCGCGTCGCAGGGCCTTCGTCTCGAGCAGGTCGCGCATCTGTTTGGCCCTGAAGTCGGTGTCAGCGCGCAGGATGATCTCGTCCTTGCCCAGCTCCAGCTCCGCCTTGGCGCCCTTGAAGTCATAGCGCGTCGTGATCTCGCGCCGCGCCTGGTCGAGCGCGTTCACGAGCTCCTGCTGGTCGAACTCGCTGACCACGTCAAATGAAACATCCCCGCTGGCCATCAGCCCTCCTCCGGTCTTTCAGCATCGAACGTCCGATCAGTACCGACTGCTCGCTCGGCCACCCACTGCCGGAAGCGCCGAATCTTGCGCTCGCCACTCAGCTCCAGGGTCATGAAGCCACGCACGCGCATGCGCTCAGCCGTCGCGCGGCGCGTATAGGCGCCGTGCCAGCTTGCCAGCACCGTGTTGCCGCTCACAAAGATGCGCTCCGCATCGAACTCGACGTTCGCCTGGCTGGCGGCGAAGGCGTTCAACCGAGCATGGACGCCGTTCAGCCCGATCGTCGACTCGCTGAACGGATCGGGGCGGTGGTCGATGTCGGGATCGAACAGCTCAAGCAACTCGTCAGGTGAGCGGCGCTCAACGCCGCGCTTCCAGAGCGCCAGCAGATCCTGTGCGTCGCCCGGTGTCAAAGGTGCCATCGCTGCCATCACTGCCAGTCTATTTGGCGAGCAGCTCGACCAGCCGCTCCGCGATGACGTACGAGCGGCCGCCGCCCATGACCAGCACGACATCGTTCGGCCTGACCTGCGTTGCGAGGTAGTCCGCGGTCTCCTCGACGCTCCCCGGGGCGGTCGCATGCGGCCCGCCGCGGCCCGTGACCGCGTCCGCAAGGGCCGCGGCGGAGGTGATCGTGGTGTCCGGGTCGCGGCCCGCCCAGATATCGGCAATCGCAACCTGGTCGGCCGTGGCCAGGACATCGGCGAAGCCCTCGAGCATCGCCGCGGTGCGATGGAAGGTGAGCGGCTCGTAGACCGCCCAGAGCCGTCTCCCCGGATAGCGCTCGCGCACTGCCTGGATGGTCTTGGCGATGGCCGTGGGATGGTGAGCGTAGTCGTCGAGCACCGTGACGCCGCTCACGTCGCCCTTGAGCTCGAGCCGCCGGCCAACACCGCGGAACCCGCCAATGGCAGGCCCATCGCCTGGCTCCTCGCCCAAAACCCCCAGAACGTTCGCGGCGGCGAGGACCATGAGGCCGTTCGCCGCGTTGTGCTTGCCCGGGAGTTGAATGCCATAGACCCCGGCCCCGAATCGACCGTTCACGACCAGCGTGGACGCTGGCG
>DATBRX010000138.1:0-5761 GCA_036560085.1 Candidatus Limnocylindrales bacterium | reverse complement strand
GCTTCATTGGGTAGCGCCGCACGCGCGGCGTCGACGATCTCCTGGACGAGTGCCGCGGTCAGCCGCATGCCGGGCAGTTCGGGTCGCGACGCAGCGTCACCTCGTCGAATGTGCCGTCGAGCGCGTCCCACAGGAGCAGCCGCCCAACCAATGGGTCTCCGATTCCCAGCAACAGCTTCAGAGCCTCCGTCGCTTGGAGCAGGCCCATCACCCCGGGCACGACGCCCAGCACACCGGCGACGGAGCAACCCGGCGCGAGCTCCGGCGGCGGCGGAGTGGGGTAGAGGCAGCGGTAGCACGGCCCGTCGAACGGCTTGAACACCGTCAGCTGGCCCTCGAACCGGAAGACCGACGCGTGGACCACGGGGATGTGGGCGCGGACGGCCGCGTCGTTCAGGGTGTAACGCGTCTCGAACGTGTCCGTGCCATCAATGACCAGGTCGAAGCCAGAGATCACGTCGTCGACATTGGCGTCGGTCAGCATCTCGTTGCTCACGACGACGCGCACATCGGGGTTCAGGCCTTTCAAGGTCCGTGCCGCGGACTCCGTCTTGGGCATGCCCACGCGGTCGTCGGCGTGGATGACCTGGCGCTGGAGATTGGACGCATCAACCGTGTCGAAATCCACGATGCCCAGCGTCCCGACTCCGGCCGCGGCCAGATAGAGCAAAGCCGGCGAGCCGAGACCACCGGCACCGACCACCAATACCTTCGCCTGCCCCAGCTTTTCCTGGCCGGCAGGACCGATCTCCGGCATTACGAGATGACGGGCGTAGCGGTTTGCGGAGTTGGTGGTCGGGGCCGCGGAGGGAACCTCGATCGGCCGGCCTTCCTGGCGCCAGCGGATGATGCCGCCCGCCATCGATACGACATCGTGGTAGCCCAACTGAGCCATTTGGAAGGCGGCGGTCAAAGATCGTGCGCCGCTGCGGCAATAGAGGACCACGGTCTTGGACGGGTCAGGCGCCAGGGACGCGACCTTGGAAATGACGTCGGCCGGCCGCAGCAGCGTCGCCCCGGCGAGGTGCCCTGCGTTCCACTCGTTCGTCTCGCGTGTGTCGAGCAGGACGGCGCCCGCGTCTATCAGTTGCACGGCCTCAGCCGGCAGAACCTCTCGGACCGGGTTATTCCTCATCCGTCTTGCCCTGCCACGCGACGCGGTCGGAGACGGCCGACCTCAACGTCTCGAGCGAGAGCATGGCGCACTTCATCCGAGCCGGGCTGATCTCGATGCCCAGGTTGTCGAGCACCTGCTGGCGACCCATGGCGGCGATGTCGCTCAGCGGCTTGCCCTTGATCTCGTCGGTCAGCATGCTCGCCGACGCCTGGCTGATCGCGCAGCCGCGGCCGGTGAACGCGACGTCCTCGACGTTCCCGGCGTCATCGATCTCGAGCATCAGCGTGATCCGGTCGCCGCACAGGGGATTCGCGCCTTCTTTGACGGTCGTCGGCGTCTCGAGCGTGCCGAAATTGTGCGGGTTGCGGTAGTGCTCGAGGATCTCGTCGCGGTACAGGTCGTCCATGTGCGGGGCTAGTTTCGCTGCGGCGCTAATTTCGCGCGAAAAGCCGCTCGACCTTGATGAGCGCTTCGGCCAGGCGGTCGATGTCGTCCCGACCGGTGTAGACGTAGAAGCTGGCGCGGGCACTCGCCTCCTCGCCCAGTCGCTGGTGGAGCGGCATCGTGCAGTGATGGCCGGCACGGATGGCGATCGCCTCGCGGTCGAGCAGCGTCGCGACATCGTGCGGATGCGCATCCGCGAGGTTGAACGTGATGACCCCGGCGCGCTCGCTCGCCGACTTGGTGCCGTGGATGCGGATGCTCTTCACCCGCTCTGGCAGCACCTCGAGGGCGTACTCGACGAGCTCGCGCTCGTGTGCGCGCACGTGCTCCATGCCCAGGCCGGACAGGTAGTCGAGCGCGGCACCCAGCCCGATGGCGGCGCTCACGTCAGGTGTGCCGGCTTCGAACTTGTAGGGCACGTCGTTGAAGGTCGTGTGGCGCAAGTGGACTTCGCGGATCATCTCGCCGCCACCCATGAAGGGCGGCATGGCCTCGAGGATCTCGCGCCGCGCCCAGAGCGCGCCACTGCCGGGCGGGCCGAGCGACTTGTGACCGCTGAACACGAAGAAGTCGCAGCCCAGCTCCTGGACGTTGACCGGCTGATGGGGCACGGCCTGCGCGCCGTCGACCAGCACCAGGGCGCCGGCGTCATGGGCCCGCCTGACCATGTCGATGACCGGGTTGATCGTGCCGATGCCGTTCGATACGGCAACGAACGTGACCAGCTTGGGCTTGGTGCGCAGCAGGACGTCGTAGGAGTCCTGGTTGAGTCGGCCGTCCTCGTCGAAGGAGACGAACTCGAGATCGGCGTCCTTCTCCTGGGTCAGCAGCTGCCAAGGGATGATGTTCGAGTGGTGCTCCATCTCCGTCGTGACGATGGTGTCGGCCTTGTTGATGTTCTTGCGGCCCCACGCGTAGGCGACGAGGTTGATCGCCTCTGTCGCGTTGCGCACCATGACGATCTCACGCGCGTCCCTGGCGCCGATGAACGCCGCGATCTTCTGACGAGCCGCCTCGTAGGCAGCGGTCGCTTCCTCGCCGATCTCGTAGATGCCGCGATGGACGTTCGCGCTGTAGTTGTTGAGGTAGCCCGCGACCGCGTCGGTAACGACGCGCGGCTTCAGGCTGGTCGCGGCCGAGTCGAGGTAGGCGAGCCGCTTCCCGCGGAACTCGCGCTTGAAGATCTCGAAGTCGGCGCGGAGCGCGACCGGGTCGAGGGCGCGGACGATCGCCATCAGTGGCTCGCGGCCTCCACAGGTTCCGCGGGCTCGTGCTCTTCGTCGGTGTCGGGCTCGAGGCCGGCTTCGCGCAGGATGGGCGCATAGCCCTCCTCTTCCAGGCGCAGCGCGAGGTCCCGTCCACCTGAAGCGACGATCTGCCCGGCGGCAAGCACGTGCACCTGGTCGGGCGTGATGTAGTTGAGCAGGCGCTGGTAATGGGTGATCAGCAGGACGCCCAAATCGGGGTTGAGCTGGGCGTTGACGCCCTCGGCCACGATGCGCAGCGCGTCGATGTCGAGGCCGCTGTCGGTTTCATCGAGGATCGCCATGTGCGGCGCGAGGACGGCCATCTGCAGCATCTCGAGGCGCTTCTTCTCACCGCCTGAAAAACCCTCGTTGACGTAGCGCGCCGCGAACGAGTCGTCGAGCTTGAGCAGCGCCATCTTCTCGCGCAGGAGTTTCCGATAGTCGGCCATCTTGATGCCGCCGCGGGTGGCGTCCGATGGGTCGATGTCCGACGGCGCCTGATCGAGCGGGCGGCTCTTGGCATTGAGAGCGGTACGCAGGAAGCTCGCGACACTCAAGCCCGGGATGGCGGTGGGGTACTGGAAGGCCAGGAAGATTCCCAGGCGGCTGCGCTTGTCGGCGCTGAGCTTCAGCAGGTTGTGGCCCTTCCACAGGACCTCGCCCGCGGTAACTTGGTACGCCGGGTGGCCCATCAGCGCGTAGGCGAGCGTCGTCTTACCCGACCCGTTGCGGCCCATGATTGCGTGCACTTCGCCCTGGCGGACGGTCAGGTTGATGCCGCGCAGGATCTCGTGGCTCCGGTCGGCGATAGGGACGACGTGCAAGTCCTTGATGACGAGGGCGCGGTCGTCCTGAATGGTGGCGGCGGCCTGGGCTGGGTTGAGGGTCTGGGTCATGACTCCGTCAGTTGGGCGCCCTGGCTCGCGGTCAGCGCGATGGGCGCGGAGTGGAATGGGTGGCGCGCGCGAGGCACGGCCAGGTCGGCGAGGGTGATCGAGTCGAGCGCGGTGCTGATCGCCGAGCGGACCGTTAGCCACAGGTGGTTGACGTTGCAGAAGCCCATGCGCTCGCAGATCCCGGCGTGCGACGGATCCTCGCTCGCGCAAACCATCGGCGCGATGGGCCCTTCGAGGGCGCGCAGCACCTCGCCCATCTTGATGTCCTGGGGCGCTCTCGCCAGCTCGTAGCCGCCATGGGCGCCGCGGGTGCTGGTGACGAGGTTGGCCTCACGCAGGCTGACGACGAGCTGCTCTAGATACGGCCGCGGCAGGGATTCGTGGTCAGCCATCTCGGCAAGCGAGATTGGACCCGTGCCGTGGTGGCGTGCCAGCTCGACCATGAGGCGCGTCCCGTATTCGCCGCGCGTCGAGAAATGGACCGCGCCGGTTCCGGGGAAGATGCTCCGTGGGCGGCGTGGCGCTTCCGTAGCCGCGCGAGCCGCTGCGCGCGCAGCGCCGTTCGTCCGAGCCGGTGAATTCCGAGTTATCACGTCAGGATTGAGTCTAGACCAGGCCCGATAGGCCCGCAATCGCAGCTACTGACCGGCGAGCTCAGCGACCTGAAAGTACATGTCCACCAACCCTGGCGTGCCCGGATCCACCATTCCGAAGTGATCTACGCCGGTGAACTCGAGGTACTCGGCGTCGAAGCCAGCGTCTTGAAGTTGTTCGGCCATCGCCGCGCCCCCGGCTGAACATGTGTCAAGCGACCCACAGGCAAGACGAAATGGAATGCCATTTGGTGTACCCAGGGGTGTGGCCGGGTCGAACAGGCTGAGGGCGAGGATTGCATCCGGAACACCGTCCGCGTCGGCCAGGCAGTCGGGTGTTGACAGCTCCGCGTTCGCGCCGGCCCGGATGACGAGGGGACTGGCAAATGAATGGCCCACGAGAACCAGGCGCTCGGGATCACCTCCGTAGTCAGTGGTGTGAGCTCTCGCGAACTGGATCGCGCACTGAATATCGAACGGTGTCGCGTCATCGTCCGCACCGATCGCGTGACTGCGGTACGTGGCTAGGAATACCACCGCTCCGCGATGCGCGAGGCCGGTCGAAATGAGATCCATGTAGCGTCGATCGGCGAATGTGGTCGGACCACCAGGAATGAGCACGAATGTCGGCAGCGATGCACCGGCTTCGGGGGCGAGGATGTCGAGCGGTATCTGACACGTGCCCGGGCCACAGTCAACCGTGCTCGTAAAGGGGGTGTCGACTTCCACTCGAAGCCCCTCGACGAGCTCTGGCGGGAAGTCGCCAGCCGTGGGGGGCGAGTAGGGCCTGGCGGTCACACTGGCCACCGGGGAAGGAGAGACTGGCGCAGTGGCGACCGGGGAAGGAGAGACTGTCGCTTGCGGCTTGGGAGTGGCGCTGGGCGAAGCAACTGCCCCTGATCCACAGGCCGAGAGCAGCGCCAGAGTCGAGAACCATAGGACCGGCGCTAATCGCTGCAGGTGAGGACGACGCCGGATCTTCATGGGTTTTCGCTCCTACCGCGCGTTCCGTCCCTGGTTAGCCTGCAAAGGTAGGGGCCTCGACCCGTTCTGGCCAGCCGTGCCAGCGTGACTCGACGACAATCCGGGCGAAATGAGCAGCCAGCCGCGCCCGTTGGTCCTCGGCATCTTCCGGCGCGGGCCGCTCATGCTCGTCGGCGAGGGATACGACCGCGTCCGGGATCAGCGGTTCTACCGGCCGCTCGGTGGCCAGATCGAGGCTGGAGAGAGCCCCGAACAGGCCCTAATTCGCGAGATGCGCGAAGAGCTCGGCGACGAGATCCGCCCCATTCGTCACTTGGGTGAGCTCGACAACCGATTCGTGTTCGAGGGCCGGCCCGGCTGGGAGCAGGTGCATGTGCTGGAGGCGGCGTTCGTCTCTTCCGCGGCACCACACGTGAACAGCGTCGAGGCGGAGGGCTGGAACCTGAAGTGGATCGATCCGAACGCGCTCGACCTCCCGCT
>DATBRX010000137.1:0-6383 GCA_036560085.1 Candidatus Limnocylindrales bacterium | reverse complement strand
CGGCTGCAGAACGAGTTGCGCGAGGGAGACATCGCGCGCCGCCTGGCGGGTCGGACGGATCTCGCGGAGCGCGTCCGCCAGGCTGAGCAGGAGCGCGTCGAGGGCCTGACACCGCTGGGCATGGCGGACCTCGCGGCTGCGGAGACGGCGCTCGCCGTTGAGACAGATCACATGGCCAGGATCGGGTCGCTCCGCGCCGAGTACCGCGGTCTGATGGGCGACGCCCCCCTTCCAGACGAGGACGTGGGCGAGCTGCGCGACAAGGCCGCCGCGGAAGGCGAGGAGGCGCGCCACGCGCTTGCCGGGATGGGCGACATCGGCGCCGACCCGGAGCGCTTCCTGAATGGCTTTCAACTGGCGATCACGCGGCTAACCTCGGAGCGCGAGGCCGCGTTCACCGCTGAGGCGCAGGCCGAGGCGCGCGTCAACGCCAATGAGATCGACGCCGAGAAGGTCGCGGCCGACGCAGAGGCGCTCATCGTCGCCGAGGAGGCGCTGGCCGCGGCCGAGCGACGGTTGCGTATCTACGAGGAAGCGCTGGCGACGCTCAACGCGGCCGAGCGGGGCACGATGAAGAAAGCGGCGCGCTTCCTCGAGGGCCGCATGGCGCGCGATGTGGAGCGCATCACCAATGGCCGCTACCGCCGCCTGCGTGTCGACGAGGCCACGCTCACGTTCAGCGTCCACTCACCTGAGACCGACGGCTGGATAGATGTCCGGCGGCTGTCCCAGGGAACGCTCGACGCGCTCTATCTGTGTGCTCGCCTGGGCATCGTGCGCCAGGTGACCGCGCCTGCGGCCCCGCCGCTCTTGCTCGATGATCCATTCGTGACCTTCGACGACGAGCGCGCGACGCGCGGCCTGGCGCTGCTCAAGGACATGGCGCGCGACCTGCAGGTCATCCTGATCACCACCTCCGACCGATACGACTCACTGGCCGACAACGTCGTCGTCCTGCCTGCGCCGACGGAGCGAGACGACCCGGAGCCGATTGCTCCCACGCCATCGGCCGAGTCGATGTCGGTCTGGTCGAGCACCGCCCTGCCGCCGGCCGAGCCGCGGCCAACATCCTCGCGCCCGCCGGTCGCTGTCAATAGCGGCGCGGCTAACGGCAACGCCCCAACGCCGCCGGTCGAGCCGGCGCCGCTCTGGCCGGAGGAGCACTGATCGGTCCAGGCCCGATCTTCGGGCTGCTGTCCGCGCTCTCCTGGGGAGCGGGCGATTTCAGTGGCGGCGTCATCAGCCGCTATGCGAGCACCTTCACCGCGGTCATGACCGCACAGGTGCTTGGCCTCGCCGGCACGTTGCTCTGGCTGCCGTTCAGCGCGGAGGCGCCGCTGAGCGGCCAAGCCGTGATGTTCGCCATACTCGCCGGCGCATTCGGCGTGTCCGGCCTGTTCTGCTTCTACTACGCGCTGGGCCGGGGCACGATGGGTGTCATCGCGCCAATCTCGGCACTGATCGGCGCAGGCGGGCCAGTGCTGCTGGCGATCTACAACGGCGAGCATGTGTCGGCCTTCCGACTGGCCGGCATCATCCTCGCCCTCGTCGCGGTGGTGCTGATCTCACTGCCCGGCGGCGAGTCGACTCCGGCAGAACAGCGCCGGGTTCGGCTCGACATGCGCGAGCTGCCCATCGTCATCCTGTCCGGCCTTGGATTCGCCGGCTTCTTCGTGTTCATCGGCCATGCGACCGCCGACGGCGGCGTGCTGTGGCCGCTCGCGGTGGTGCGCACGGTGGGTGTCGCGATGGTTCTCGCGGGCTTCACCTTCCTGCTGCTGCGCACGCCCGCCGTGCCCCTGCGCCAACGCGCCTCGAAGCTGTTGGGCATACCGCGCCTGCGCAGCTGGCCGGGCAGCCGGCTCGCGTTGATCGGTGTCTTCGTAATCGCCGGCCTGGGCGACCTGGGCGGCAACTTCTTCTTCGTCACGGCCCAGCACGTCGACCTGTTCAGTGTCGCGGTCGTGCTGGCGTCGCTCTACCCGGTGGTGACCACGGTCCTCGCGGTACTCCTGCTGCGCGAGCGGCTGCGCGGCCTGCAGATCGCGGGCATCACCATGGCGACACTCAGCGTCGTCCTGCTGTCGAACGCGTTCGGGGTCTAGCCCGTAACAGGCGCGATGTTCTGGCCGGCTGGGTCGAGCACGCGCTTTACTTCCCAGCCGCCACCGTCCGCCGCGCGAACCTCGTAGCGCGGCTGATCAAATGTCGTGGGACCGCGCGTCCGCCGGCCCGTGGCGAGGTCGAACCGTGAGAAATGCCACGGACATTCGATGCAACCGTCCACGATCTTGCCGCTCGGCAGCGGGCCACCGGCGTGGGCGCACTGGGCGTGCAGCGCATAGACCGTGTCGCCGGTCCTGATCACGACCAGCTGCTGCGTGCCCGCCTTGGCGGCTGTGGGCTTGTTCTCCGGTATGTCCGTCACGTCGAGCCTGGTCCAGTCGCTCTTGGTGCCGAAGCGCCAGGCGTGGCGATTGACCATGTTGCCCAGCGTGTAAACGAGCTCGCCACCCACGTATGCGCCGGCGAGCATGATCCCGTAGGCGATCAGCTGGGTGACGATCTCGACGGTCCTGTCCGCGGCCGCGGGGTTGGCGAGGCGCAGCCATAGCGACACGAGATAGACGACCAGGGCGATGACCATCAGCGTTCCGTGAACGGTGCCGGCCGCGCGCGCGTCGTCGTCGGTGTCGCTGTAGTCGGCCAGGCCGGCCACGGCGGCCGCGACCATGCCCAGGACGCCGACCGTCATCGAGATGTCTGCCGCCTGGCGCAGGTTCAGCATGTCGAACAGGACGGTGAGCGAAAGCACACCGAGGGGCAGGTCCGTCAGGACCGCGTGGACGGAGTGGCCGAGCCATTTGCCATGCAGGAAATCCTTGACCGGCCCGATTGGTCGGAAGACGGCGCGCAACCAGCGCACGTTGAAGTCACCGAAGGGCCGCGCCCAACCGTACTGGGCGCGCAGGATGCGGAGCAGCAGCCGACCAATCACGCGGGCACCTCCCTACGGACAATCTACGTCCCGAGCCCTCCCATCAGATGCGCTCGACTACGCTGCCGGTTGAATGAGCGTGACAAAAGTGCCGCTTCGTGCGGCGCTGCGGCTGTGGGCTTACGTCGGCCTGAACAGCTTTGGCGGACCCGCCGGGCAGATCGCGGTCATGCACCGCGAGATCGTCGAGCGCCGCCGGTGGGTCGATGAGCAGCGCTTCCTGCATGCCCTGAACTACTGCATGCTGCTGCCCGGGCCAGAGGCGCAGCAGCTCGCCACGTACCTCGGTTGGTGGCTCAACGGGTTGCGCGGCGGTTTGGTCGCGGGACTTTTCTTCGTCCTGCCGGGCGTGGTCGTGCTGCTCCTTCTTTCCGTGCTGTACGCGCTCTACCACGAGACTGCGCTTCTCGCGGCTCTCTTCTACGGCGTCAAACCGGCGGTCGTGGCGCTCGTCGCGCAGGCGTTCCTGCGTCTTGCCGGGCGAACGCTCAAGACCAACCTCGCCCGCGCCATCGCCGCGGCCGCATTCGTGGCGCTGTTCTTCTTCGACGTGCCGTTCCCGCTCATCATCGTCGCGGCAGCGCTGGTCGGGCTGCTAGCGACGCGACGCTCACCGGCGACGGGCGCGGGCGCGGAGCCGGTCGAGCAGGTCGCGCGGCCGCCGCTCGCCCGCACTTTCCGGACCGCGGCGGTCTTCCTGGTCATCTGGCTGGCACCCGTGGTCGCGTGCCTTGCACTGCTCGGGCCGGGCAGCATCTTCAGCCAGCTGACGCTCTTCTTCGCGTTCGCGGCGCTGATCTCGTTCGGCGGCGCATACGCGCTGCTGGCCTTCATCGCGCAGCAGGCGGTCGACATCTACGGCTGGTTGTCCGCGCGCCAGATGGTCGATGGCCTGGGCCTGGCCGAGACGACGCCCGGGCCGCTGATCATCGTCGTCCAGTTCGTGGGCTTCATCGCGGCGTTCGCCCAGCCCGGTGGCCTGGAACCGGTGACGGCCGGGGTGGTCGGTGCCCTGCTCGTCTCGTGGGTCACCTTCGCGCCGAGCTTCCTGTGGATCTTCACCGGCGCGCCATATGTGGAGTACCTGCGTTCGCGCAGCGGCCTGAACGCCGCGCTGGCGGGCGTTGGGCCGGCGGTCGTGGGCGTCATCCTCAACCTCGCTGCGTGGTTCGCGCTGCAGACGTTCTTTCGGGTGCCCGGCGAGCTGGCGTCGATCGACCTCTTCGCGGTCGGCCTCGCGATCGCCGCGTTCGTCGCGCTGGTGCGGCTTAAGTGGCCGCTGCTGCTGACCCTGGGGCTCAGCGCCGCAGTCGGCGCGGGCTATTACCTGCTGCTGCGCAGCTGAGCCGCTGCTGCCTGATCGAGTAGCCAGACGCCGTTAGCTGAGAGGGCCGATTGGGCCGGCCACCGATTCACATCGCGCTCGCTGCCGAGCACGCTGGCGACGATGTCCGCCTTACCGGCGCCGGTCGCCATCACCAGGACCAGACCCGCGTCGGCGATTGATCTCGCGCTCAGGGTGATGCGCGCGACGTGCGGCTCCACGTGGTCGGGCGCGGCGATGGCCAGCGCGATGGGTGCGTCGTCGGCCAGGGCCGGACTGTTCGGGAAGATCGACAGCACATGCCCGTCCGGGCCAAGGCCGCTCAGGAGCACGTCGAAGCGCGGCACGCCGCCGCGCGCCAGCAGGATGTGGCGCGTCAGCTCCTCGGCGTAGCGCTGCGCCGCGAGGGCGACGGGATCGTCATCGCTCAGCGCCTCCTCGACCGGCACGGGATGGACGTTGCCGGGGTCGATCGGCAATGCGGACGCGGCGCTCTCCTCGCCGCCGCCCAGCAGCTGCGCATATGCCAACCCGGCGTTGGAATCGGGATGGTCGCTGGGCACGAAGCGTTCGTCGCCCCACCACAGGTGGACGCGCGACCAATCGAGTGCGGCGTGATTGGCGGGCGCGGCGAGCTCGCGGTAGAGCGGTGCGGCCGTCGAGCCACCGGTCAGCGCGATGTGGGCCACGTGGCGCTCACTGACCGCCGCGGCCAGCGCGGCGATGGTCCTTCGTGCGGCCTCGCGCGCGACCGCCGCCGGGTCGTCCACGACGACGATCTCCGCGCCCCCGTAGGCGCCGTCTGGGCGCGCCGACTCAGCCACCGAGCAGCCTCACGGCCCGGATGAGCGCCTGCTCGAACGTCCGGTCGAGGCCCGGCCGCTCGAGCGCCTCGGCGATGAACGGCGCCTCGTCGAAGGGTTCGAGGCGCCCCGCCCGGCGAGCGACCGACGCGCCGTTCCAGTCGGCGGTCGCGAGCAGGTGGTCGGACTGGCGAGTGACGCGCGCGCGCACCTGCGACTTGGGCCGCGCGGCCTCGATGTCGACGCGAACGAGCGAGCCCGGCGCGCGCTTGCTGCCGTCGAGCGTTGCCCGTACCGGGTGGATCTCGACGGCGATCTCGCGCTTGCCGTGGCGGAACGCGCCGTGCAGCTCGTCGGAATCACCGCCGCGCGGCGATAGCGGTCGCGCGGTTTCCCAGCCCAGGCGTGACGCGAGCCAGCCCAGGTAGAAGGCCGCACGCGAGACGCGCAGCGTGTCTGTTGGCCGCGCGACGTCGACGCGGACGCTCCTGATGTGATCGAGCTCGCGCGTCAGCAGTGGATGGTCGAACAGGCCGGCGAGCAGCTCGCGCCATAGCGACAGGCGCAGCCAGCCGATGTCGGTCACGGCCACCCCGCCCGCGACCACGGTCGCCAGCCCGGCGAGTCGCGCGCCGCCGTCCTCGTGGAACGTGCCCGAGTCGACAAGCAGCCGGTCCGCGGCATCGACGATCTCCGTGAACTGCTTCGAACCGAACGGCGGATCGTCGGGCCACCACAGGACAACCGGCAGGTCGTGAATCAGCAGCGGCGCGACGACGCGCGACAGGTGTTGCGCCAGCTCGCCGCCCGTCTTGACCAGGATCTGCTCGGTGCAGATCTCCGAGCTCGAGTTATCGGACAGGCGGCACTCGGCGTAGATGTGCGCATCGGTCGTTGCGGGGCCGTCGAAGTCGCCGGGCGAGACCACGATGGCGCGCGAGGGGTGGCGCTTGTTGAGATGGTTGATTGCCGCCAGGGCGCGTTCGGCCGTCTCCGGCCGCGGCGCGACGACGACCAGCGTCAACACGCTGGTGCGCATCCGGACACGCACCGAAGACGCGTCGGTCATGTGCCGAGCGAGCCGCGGATCGCCCTTGGCGCGCTCCAGGGCGTCCTCCGTCACGTCGGGCTGCTCCGTCTGAATTGCCGCCGACGTCCACACCTCGGACAGCTTCTCGACGCATTCGCTGATGCTGTGCGCGCGCACCTGCCAGCGGCTGGTCGGATCGACCTTGACCGGGTCGACCTGGTGAACGGG
>DATBRX010000136.1:0-16884 GCA_036560085.1 Candidatus Limnocylindrales bacterium | reverse complement strand
CTGCGCGATGCTTACGGCCCGCTGCTCGAGGCATACCACGACCTGATCGAGGCGGTCTTCACCAAGCATGGCGGGACGCAGCTCGACCAGGCTGGCGACGGCCTGTTCCACAGCTTTCCGAGCTCTCGCTCCGCAGCCTCGGCGGCGATCGAGGCACAGCTCGCGATGGCGGAGCGCGACTGGCCCGGTGGCGCGAGCGTGCGTGCACGCATGGGCATCCATACGGGCGAAGCGGTCACTCGGCGCAGTGGCTACGTCGGCATGGACGTTCACCGCGCGGCCCGCATCGCGGCCGCGGGACACGGGGGCCAGGTCCTGCTGTCGCAGGTGACGCGTGACCTGGTGGCCACCGACCTGCCGGCCGAGGCGGTCTTGTCCGACCTGGGCGAGCACTGGCTGAAGGACCTCGCTCAGCCCGAGCACCTGTACCAGCTGACGATCCAGGGTTTGCCCCAGGCATTCCCGCCCCTCAAGTCGCTGGTGACGCTGCCCAACAACCTGCCGCGCCACCTGAACAGCTTCGTCGGGCGCCAGGGCGACGTTGCCGAGGTGCGGCGGCTCACGACAGAAGCGCCGCTCGTCACGCTGACCGGGCCGGGCGGCGTCGGCAAGACGCGACTGGCGATACAGGTCGCGGCCGAGCTCCTCGACACGTTCGCCGACGGGGCATGGCTCGTCGAGCTCGAGACGCTGACCGACGAGAACCTCGTCGCCCAGCAGGTGGCCGTTGCTCTGGGCATTGCCGAGGCGTCGGACGCCGACGCGCAGGAATCGGTGCTGGGACACCTGCGCACCCGCCAGGCGCTGCTCATCCTCGACAACTGCGAGCACGTGATCGAGGCCTGTGCGCGACTGGCCAACGCGCTGCTGCGCGGCTGCCCCGGCCTGCGCATCATTGCCACGAGTCGCGAGGCGCTCGGCGTGTCGGGCGAGCGGATGTATCCAGTGCGGTCGCTGACTCTGCCGACGAGTGCCAGGACCGTGTCCGCCGCAGTCGCGGCCGAGTTTGAGGCAGTCGACCTCTTCTGCGAGCGTGCCCGTGCGGCCGACCCGAGCTTCACCATCACTGACGACAACGCCCCCGCTGTCGTTGAAATCTGCGAGCGCCTCGACGGCATCCCGCTGGCCATCGAACTCGCCGCCGCGCGCGTTCGCGCACTGTCGCCCCAGCAGATAGCGGAGCGGCTCGACGACAGGTTCCGGCTGCTCACCGGTGGGAGCCGCACGGTCATGCCGCGCCACCAGACTCTCCGCGCCGCGATTGACTGGAGCTTCGACCTGCTGCCCGAAACGGAGCGCTCGGTGCTGTGGCGGCTGTCGGTGTTCTCCGGTGCCTTCGCACTGGAGGCTGCCGAGGCCGTCTGCGTGGGCACAGACGTGGCGTCGGAAGAGGTCATCGACCACGTCACAAGGCTTGTTGAGAAATCGCTTGTCAATCGCCAGCAGGATCGCTATCGCCTGCTCGAAACGGTGCGCGGCTATGCCCGGGAGCGATCGCTCGAAGCAGGCGAGGCGGCGGGCGCCTACGAGCGCCATCGCGACTGGTATCTCGAGTTCGTCCGGCGCGCTGCGCCAGCTTTCTTTCGCGGCCCGGAATCCGCAGAGTCGCTGGACGCTCTCGAGGCGCAGCACGACAACCTGCGCACCGCGCTGTCATGGAGCCTCAACGAAGCCGGCGGCGCGAGTGCGGCGCTCGAGCTCGCGTCCGGGCTGTGGCGCTTCTGGGAGATCCGCGGCTACCTGCGCGAGGGCCGGCAGTGGCTCGAGCGCGTGCTCGCGGCCACGCCCGGCGATTCGTCGACGACGCGCGCTGACGTGCTGACCGCGGCCGGCATCCTGGCCGCCGCCCAGGGCGACCACGCCGCAGCGGTGCGGTACCACGAGCAGAGCCTTGCAGTGCAAGAGCAGCTGGGCAGCAAACAGGGCGTCCAATTCGCGTTGCACAACCTGGCCAACGCCGCAATGCACACCGGTGACCTCGGGCAGGCACGCACGCTCTATGAGCGCGCGATCGCCATCGCAGGCACGGAGGATCCCAACAGGGCCTTCGTCTACGTCAACCTGGCCGACGTGGCGGACAGCCAGGGCGACGCCCAGGCGGCTCGTGGCTACTACGAGCAGGCCATCGAGATCGTGGCCGCAAGCGGCGACATTTGGGGCATGGCCTACGCCCAGAGCAGCTACGGTCAATCGGCCGCCCGACAGAGCGACCACGCAGCAGCGCGCCAACGCTATGAGCAGGCGCTTGCAATCTATCGCCAGCTGGGCGACCAGCGCGGTGAGGCGCGGCTGATGACGCTCCTCGCCGACGTGGACGCTGACGAAGGCAAGGCCGCCGAGGCGCTGCGGCTGCTGTATGGCGCCCTCGAGATCCGCTGCCGGCTGGGCGACTCGCCCGGGATCTGTGGCGCGCTCGAGCGGTTCGCTGCGGGCGCGATGGATCTCGATGCTACCCGCGCGGCGCGGATCCTGGCCGCCGCAACGTCGCTGCGCGACCGGACGGGCGCGCGTCTCTCACCCGCGGGTCAGGCCGCCATGGACCAGCAGCTCGCGCGGCTGCAGAGGGTGCTGGGCGCCGAGTTCGGCGCGGCGTGGCAATCCGGCAGCGGGGCAGGCGTGGACGAGGCGCTACGCGAGGCCGAAGCCGTCCTCTCCCGCTAGGGGTTCAGGCGCCCTCGACGACGGCGACGATCTCGTCGGCCAGAAGGCCGTGCGCCTCGCGATGAACCTGCTCGGCGAGCTCGGGTGACGGGGCCTCGACAAGGCAGTAGACGCGGCCTGTCGCCTCGTCGAACCAGTAGCGCACGTAGGTCACGCCGTACTTCGGGCCGACCTCCATGTCCTTCGCGTGGGCATCGGCGACGGCCGCCGCGGTCAAGCCCGGCACGTGGCGGTGGGTATCGAGATAAGTCGGCATGGCGGCAGCATAGGCCCGTTGTGTCGATTTGGCGTTGCGCCAATCGTTGACTTGCTGAAGGGGCACTGAAGCCCGAACATCGAGTCAACCAGGAGGAACGCCGACATGCGCTATGCGCTGCTGATCTACGTTGAGCCGTGGGAGTCGACGCCCGAGCAGGATGTCGAGGTCATGAACGCCTACAACGGGTTCACTCGTGCGGCCGTCGCGGCCGACGTCATGCGCGGCGGTGAGGCGCTGCACGAGGCCAAGACCGCAACTTCTGTTCGTGTTCGGGACGGCCAGACGCTCGTCACCGACGGGCCGTTCGCGGAAACCAAGGAGGAGTTCGGCGGCTTCTACTTGATCGAGGCCGAGAACCTGGACGAGGCGATCAAGTGGGCGGCGCAGATCCCGGGCGCGGTGCGCGGCACGATCGAAGTGCGGCCGGTGGTCGACTTCCCGTCGCCGGGCAACCCGGGCGATGGCATGGACGCGGCTGGCAACCCGGTGCCGCAGACGATCGCCGCTGGCTGAGCCGGGGCCGGCGGCGTATGACGCCGTCGATCGGATCTTTCGCGAGGAGCAGGGCCGGGTCGTCGCCGGGCTGATCCGGGCAGTCGGTGACATTGATCTGGCCGAGGAATCGGTCCAGGACGCGTTCATTGCCGCGCTCGAGCACTGGCCGCGCGACGGCCTGCCGCCCAACCCCGGTGCGTGGATCGCCACGACCGCGCGCAATCGCGCGATCGACCGGCTGCGCCGCGCGAAGAGATTCACGGAGAAGACCGAGGAGCTCGCGCGACTGATGACGACCGAGGGGGCTTACCAGGAGCCGGGACCGGACATGCTGACCGACCGACCAGCAGTCGAGGACGACCGACTCCGACTGATCTTCACCTGCTGCCACCCCGCATTGGCTGCCGACGCGCAGATCGCACTGACCTTGCGCCTCTTGGGTGGCCTGCGCACGCCCGAGATCGCGCGCGCCTTCCTGCTGCCAGAGGCGACGCTCGCCCAGCGCCTGGTGCGCGCCAAACGCAAGATCCGCGATGCGGCGATTCCGTATGTGGTGCCTGCGGCCGAGGCGTTGCCGGAGCGGCTCGGGTCAGTGCTGCATGTCCTCTATCTCGTGTTCAACGAGGGTTACTCGGCGACTGCAGGCGCGACCGTGGTTCGGCGCGAGCTGGCGTCTGAAGCGATCCGGCTGGCGCGACTCGTGGTGGCGCTGATGCCGGGTGAATCGGAGGCACTGGGATTGCTCGCGCTGTTGTTGCTGCAGGACTCGCGCCGTGACGCCCGCCAGGATGCGCAGGGCGATCTCGTGTTGCTGGCCGACCAGGACCGCTCGCGGTGGGACCGGGCGCGCATCACAGAAGGTCTCGCGGTGCTGGACCGGGCAGAGCGGCTTGGGCCGCGCGGGCCGTACGTGCTGCAGGCACTGATCGCGGCGGAGCATGTGCGAGCCGCAGCTGCCGCGGACACCGACTGGCCGCGCATCGTTTCTCTATATGACGAGCTCGTTGCCGCACAGCCCTCCCCCGTGATCGCCCTGAACCGTGCCGTCGCCGTCTCGATGGCCAGTGGACCTGCTGTGGGTCTCGCCCTCGTCGACGCCATGGCGGCGAGCGGCGAGCTGGCCGGCTACCACCTGTTGCACTCGACGCGCGGTGAGCTGTTGCGCCGCGTGGGCCGGCTCGAGGACGCGCGCGCCGCGCTTTCGCGCGCCCGCGAACTCGCCACTAACGACGTTGATCGCCGCTACCTCGACCGCCGCCTCGGAGAGCTGGCCCATTAGCATGCGGGGCGCAGGCGATGGGGCTCGCCTTAACCGCCGGATTGGCTGATAGCTCCTACGCAGGAATGTTGCGCAGGAGGTTGCCCGTGGTCGGAGTCCTGTTGATCGGTGCCGGAGGCTTCGCCGGCGCGGTAGCGCGCTATCTCGTTGATGCGGAGGTAAGCCAGCGGTTCGCCTCATTTCCGTGGGGCACGCTCATCGTCAACGTCAGCGGCTCGTTCCTCGTGGGCCTGCTGTTTGCGTTGATCACCGAACGCGCGGCGCTACCGGCCGAGCTGCGCGGGCCGCTGATGATCGGCTTCCTGGGCGCGTACACGACTTTCTCGACGCTGACGCTCGAAAGCTGGCGCATGATCGAGGACGGTGCGTGGCTGCTGGCCGCGTTGAATCTCGGCGGGTCGGTCGTGATCGGAATGATTGCGGTGATCGGTGGCCTGGCGCTCGGGAGGGCAATCTCATGAAGCTAGAGGGAACGGGCCTGCTAGTGCGCATCTACCTGGGTGAAAGCGACCAGTGGCACGGCCGGCCGCTCTACCAGGCGATCGTCGAGCGGCTGCGCGAGCGCGGCCTCGCCGGCGCGACCGTGTTGCGTGGCATCGAGGGCTTTGGCGCGAAACAGCACCTGCACTCCACGCGCATCCTGAGCCTGTCGCAGGACCTGCCCATCCTGATCGAGGTCGTCGATACGGAGGAAAAGGTGCGGGCCATCCTGCCAGAGCTTGATGAGATGCTGGCCGATGGCCTGATGACGCTCGAGAAGGTCGAGGTCATCGCCTACCGCGCGGGGCGGGACGCCTGAGCACCGGAGGGAATACGGTCCATCTCGCGCATTGCCGGGTTGACGAAGATTGACAGCGTTACCACCACATAGGCAGCCGCGATCAGCACGATCGCGGTGATGACGCCGTATAGCTGGCTGACGAAGCCGGCGATGAGCATGCCCGCCGGCATTGCGACGAACGCGCCGGAGGTGATCGTGCCGGTGACGCGTCCGCGCATCGAGCGCGGCACGCGCTCCAGGATGACGGTCGAGATGATCGGGTTGATGGGGCCGGCCGCGAGGCCGATGACCACGAATCCCAGCAGCGCGACGACGAACGGCGGCTGGAACGCCAGCAGCCACATCGGCAGGCCGACGATCACGAAGGCGATGGCGAAGGTCAGCCGGCGGGGGAGCCGCGGGCCGATCAGCCCATAGCCGACTGCTCCGGCCAGTGCCGCGCCGCCGAAGGCGCCGAAGAGCAGACCCAAGTCGACCGATGAGCCGTAGACCTGGTGGACGTACACCGGCAACACGACCGACAGCAGCGGCGCGTCGAGGAAGTTGGTGATCATCACCGTCAGCACGATCGCGCGCACCAGCCGGTCGCGCCAGACGAAGCGCAGCCCCGCCAATAGCTCGTCGAAGTAGCGGCCGCGTGGCTGCGGCTCCTCCCCTTCGGCGGTCGCCTCGTGGTGGGTGAGCGACGGTGTCAACAGGCCAACGAGCGCGGCCGAAAAGAGGAACGACACCGCGTCGAGCAGCAGCACGTTGTGCGTGCCCACGACCACGATGAGCGCTCCGGCGAGCGGCGCACCGACGAGAGTCGCTCCGCGGCGGACTGCCTGCGAAAGACTCGTCGCGCGCTCCAGCGGCGTGCCGGATAGCGCGGCGAGATCGGGCAGCATCGAGCTTCGCGCGGCTGTGCCCGGGGCGTCGAGCAGTGCACCCAGGAAGACCAGCACCATGAGCTGCCACGGTTGGATGCCGACCGTCAGATAGAGCGCCGGGATCGCGGCGATCGCCACTGAGGAGGCGATGTCCGATATGACGGACATCGCCTTGAAGCCAACGCGGTCGACGAGCGTCCCACCGAAGAAAGCAGCCACCACAGCGGCCAGCGTGCTGAAGAAGGCGGCGACGCCCGTCAGCGCGGCGCTGCCGGTCAGCTCGAGTACGAACCATGGGATGGCCACCAGGGCCATGACGTTCCCGGTGACCGATATCGCGTCGGCCGAATAGAGGGCCAGGAGCGGCAGGCGGCGCGCCATCGCGCGCAAGGCTAGCGGTCGAGGACGACGGCGAAGGCGATTCCGTCGTAGCCCTTGGCGCCCACGGTCTGCATGATGGTCGCGTTCACGCGGTGGTCGCGGGCGAGCATTTCGTTGAAGCGGCGTATGCCCCGGACGCGGCTGTCGGCATGGTCGGGTTCGATGATCGCGCCGCCGCGGACGACGTTGTCGGCCACGATCAGAGTGCCCGGCCGCGACAGGCGAAGCGACCACTCGAGGTAGTCGGGGTAGCCCTCCTTGTCGGCGTCGATGAAGACCATGTCGAACGCTTCAACCTTGTCCGCGACGAGCGCCGCGAGCGAGTCGGTGGCCGGCCCAACGCGCACCTCCGCAACCGCGTCGAGTCCCGCCCGCGCCAGGTTGCCACGCGCCACATCGGCATGCTTGGGTGAGAGCTCGAGCGTAACCAGGCGGCCATCGGCAGGTAGTGCGCGGGCCAGCCAGATCGACGAGTAGCCGGCCAGCGTGCCGACCTCCAGGATCCGATGGGCGCCGATCGCCCGCGCCTGCAGGTTCAGGAAGCGCCCGAGCGCTGCCGACACCTGGATCTGCGGCATGCCGGCGGCGACGCTCGCCTCGACGGCGGCGCGAAGAACGTCGTCGTCCAGGTCGAAGGTGTCGACGATGTAGTCGTCGACGGCATTCCAGCGGTCCATCGCGGCAGCATACCCAGAAGAGGCCACTGTGCGGGTTCCGGGGCCGCGGGGGTGCGGTTTGAGAAGGGTGCGGGCGGTCAACGCAATCGGTGCACGAAGGCCTCCAAGGGGGTGGTCGGAGGCCCATTTCGCGTGTACGTTCGCGGTCGCCCGGGGACCATCGTTCCAGACCCGGCAGTACTTCGGGCGAGAGCCGTCGGACGCGGCAACTGGTCACGATTGGGGAGCAATGGGATGGTTCGCTCCGGTTTTGTGCGGTGCTTCGGCGCACTGCGGCTCGTTCCGGTTTGAGGCACTAGAGTGGTCGCCGGTTTGGAGCCAAGAGTGAGTCAGCAGCCGATCGTTCGCCACTACCGCGGCGCCACCAGGGCGGAGGTTGAGGCCGCCTACCGTGCCGACGCTCAGCCTGCAATTGCCGCGGGCTATCTGCCCATGGGCCACATCTGGTCACAGGACGTCCGCGGCCTGCTGCTCGCTGTCACCTACCAGCCCCACTCCGTTCCGGCGGCGGCCCCGATTGCAGCCAGCCAGTCGCGGCAGTACGTCGCGCAGCCGGAGAGGGTCGCGCAGCCGGAGTACGTCGCCCAGCCGGAGTACATCGCCCAGCCCCAGCATCACCCGGGTCAGTTCGCCCCCGCCACCAATGGCAGCACCGGCTCGGCACTCGGCTCGCAGTGGTCCGCCCCGGTCCAGCCCCAGGCGCGATACCAGCCGCCGCCCGAGATGTACATGGCGCCGCCGGACATGTACGCGCCCGCGGCTGCACCAGTCGCCCCGACCCCGGTCGCAGCGGCACCCGCCCCGGCGCCCACGTCGGCCCCTGCCCCCGTCGCACCGACCCCCTCTGTCACTCCGGCGCCCGCCCCCGCGAATGGCTACGGCCAGCAGGAAGCCGCATCGTCGCGCCAGACCCGACTGACCGTCCAGACGATGGATCTCCACACCGCGGGCGAACCGCTGCGCATCATCCGCAGCGGCTTCCCCGATGTGCCGCACATGCCGGTGCTCGAGCGCCGCCGCTGGGTCCTCGAGAACGCCGACTACGTTCGGCGCGCGATCATCCAGGAGCCGCGCGGCCATCGCGACATGTACGGCGCGATCCTCCTGCCGCCGTACAACGATTACGCCGACATGACCGTGCTCTTCATGCACAACGAGGGCTACTCGACGATGTGCGGGCACGGCATCATCGCCATCACGACCGGTCTCATCGAAGAGGGCCTCTTCCCGGCGAACGAGCCCCTCACGACCATTCGCTACGAGGTGCCGGCGGGCATCGTCGCCGCCAATGCGGCGACTGTCCAGCTGGACGACGGCTCGTGGGCCGTCCGCGGTGTGCGCTTCACCAACGTGCCCTCATACCTTGCCGCGCAGTCGCTGGCCGTGCGACCTGACGGCGTCCAGCTCTACGGACCGGCCGCCCAGTACGGCGCCTTGAGCGTCGACATTGCATTCGGCGGTGCCTACTACGGCATCGTCAACGCGGCTGACCTCGGCCTGCGCGTCGTGCCCGAGCAGGCCGAGGCGCTGCGCCACGCTGGCGCACAGATCACCGAAGTCCTGCGCCGCGACCACACGCCGCAGCACCCGACCGATCCGGCGCTCGGCTTCGTCTACGGCACGATCATCGTCGACATGGACCCGCGCACCTCGCCCGACGGCCGCGCCACGAGCGCGCACCTGCGCAACGTCACCGTGTTCGCCGACGCCGAGGTCGATCGCTCCCCCTGCGGTTCGGGCACGAGCGCGCTGCTCGCCCAGCTGCACGCCCGCGGCCGGATGCGCGTGGGCCAGGAGATCGTCAACGCCGGCATCACCGGCGAGCACTTCCTTGGCCGCATCGAGGCTGAGACGGCACTGGGGCCCTACCGCGCCGTTTCGACTTCCATCGCAGGCACGGCATTCGTGACCGGTTACTCGACCTTCGTCGTCGACAGCCGCGACCCGTTGGGCGACGGCTTCCTCCTCGGCTAGGACCCCGAGTCGCGGCCCCCGAGCCGCGCCCTCATCCGTGATGCGCCACACACGTCAAATGTCCGAAGTTCGCCGGATCACGTGCCCCATACCAGGCTGGCAGGCCATCACGAGGCCGCTCTACCCCCATTCGATGCGGCCAGCCGCATAGCTGGGTCGCGGAGCGTCGCGTGATGTGGCTTGCGCCGGCGAATCGCTGTGGTCTAGCGGACATTTGACGTCCCAGGAACGTCAGAATTCTGCCGGGCGTCAAATTCGCAACCGATCTGGCGCGGGCTGTGTTATTCCGGCGTGTACATGGCGATCGCCACGACCGACCCGCTCTGTTTGCGCTTGGCCGATGACCTCGACCAGGCCTTTCCCGAGCTGGTCACCGACCACCAGGGTCTGGTGTTCGGAGTGGCAGTGCGGGTAGTCGGTGACTCCAATGCCGAGGACGTAGCCCAGGAGGTGTTCGTGCGTGCGTACCGAGCGCTCAAGCGCTACCCGGCGGCGCGTGTCCGCGAGATGCGCCTCCGGCCGTGGCTCGCGCGTATGACGCTCAACCAGGCGCGCAATGCGCTGCGTGGACGGCGGGACCACGTCGACATCGCTGATGTAGCGGAGTCGCGGCAGTCCAACGAGCCGGGACCCGCGCAGCTGGTCCAACGCGCTGAGGAGCAGAGCATGTGGCGGCGGATGCTCGACGGGCTTCCGGCGCGCTATCGCCTGACGGTGGCGCTACGGCACGTGGACGAACTGTCGTACGCGGAGATCGCGGAGACGCTCGGCAGGCCATTGGGGAGCGTCAAATCTGACGTTCATCGCGGCATCGCGCTGCTGCGCGCCGCATATGACGCGGAGCAACGTGCCACGTCGCAGGAGGCGGTTTGAGGTGGTAACTCGGCAGATGACCGACAAGCAGGTGGAGGCGGGACTCCGTTCGCTGCGGACACCCGCGCCCCAAGGATTTGGGAGCAAGGTGCTGGATCGACTTGGGTTGGGGGACGCGTACGTGCGTGTCGAGGGCCCGATCGGGCCGCTCTTCGTCGCCTTCGGGCGCGACGGCATCTCGCTCGTGGAGCGCGCCGACGGCACGCACGACGCGGGTGACTTCGAGGCCATGTTCCGGGCCACGTTCGGCCGGCCGGTGCGACGCATCGAGCGCGCGCCGGAGCTGATGGAACGCGTCATCGACGCGCGCCTGTGGGGCAAGACGAAGCTCGCGGGCAAGGTGCCGGTCGACCTGCACGAGCTGCCCGAGTTCGAGCAGCAGGTCCTGCGCAAGGTGCTCGAGATCCCGCGCGGCGAGGTGCGGCCGTATGCCTGGGTGGCGGCCGAGCTCGGCCGGCCACTCGCGGTCCGCGCGGTGGGCAATGCCGTCGCGCGCAACCCCATTCCCTTCGTGATCCCGTGCCATCGCGTCGTGCGCAGCGACGGGCGAATCGGCAACTACGGCGCCGGTGGCCCAACCGCGAAGCGGGCCGTCCTGGAGTCAGAGGGCATGGACACGACAGAGATGGAGCGTCTGCCGGCCAAGGGCGTGCGCTTCATCGGCTCCGACACGACCAACATCTACTGCTACCCGTCGTGCCGCAACGCGCGACGGATCACTGCTCGGCACCGCGTCGCGCTGCGTTCCGCTGACGACGCGCGTCACGCCGGCTTCCGCGCCTGCAAGGTCTGCCGGCCGGTCGATCCACCATTCCGCGCCGCCGTCGCGTAGCCTGCCGGCATGCCGCGATTCGTCGACCTGTCGCACGAGATCAGCGACGGGCTGGTCACCTACCCCGGGCTGCCCGCGCCGCAGATCGATGAATACCTGAGCAGGGTCGCGTCTCGAGCTCGTTACGCGCCCGGGACCGAATTCAGCATTGGCCGGATCACGATGGTGGCCAATACGGGCACCTACCTCGATACGCCGTTCCACCGTTTCGCCGATGGCTTCGACCTGACCGGTCTGAGCCTGGAGCAGCTGGTCGATCTCGATGGTGTGCTGGTGCGGGTAGTCGGGGCTTCGGAGCGCGCGATCGGGGCCGACCGATTCACCGGGCTGGACGTCAACGGCAAGGCGGTCCTGGTTCACACCGGCTGGGACCGTCACTGGGCAACGCCGGAATACGGCGTGGGCCATCCATTCCTGACTGCGACGGGCGCAGCATGGCTGGCAGAGCACGGAGCGGCAATCGTGGGCATCGATTCGCTCAACATCGATGACGGCGCAGATGGGTCGCGACCGGCTCATACGACTCTGCTGGGCGCAGGTATCCCGATCGTGGAACACCTGACGGGACTCGATCAGCTGCCGTCGACGGGCTTCCGCTTCACCGCCGTTCCAGCACGTGTCGCCGGCATGGGCACGTGGCCGGTTCGCGCTTTCGCGCGCATCGAGGATGGCGCCCCTACCTAGGAGCCAGTGGCTTTCAGGGCGCGCGCGAAGACCACCGGTGCGTGCCAGCGGAAGTCGCGCTCCTTCAGGCGACCGAGCCGTTCGCGCGCGTTCTTCTCCAGCTGCTTTCGCTGGGGCGCCTTGAGCGACCTCATCAAGGAGCGCTCGTCGTACGCGAGCTTGTAGTCGAGATACGTCTGGGGCGTCCAGCCATAGATGAGCTCCTCTTCCGTGGCTGACGCGCGCACGAAACCGGCGCGACGCAGCTCGTCGGTCGCTACCCGGCCGGAGCGGACATCACCGGCATGCGGTTCGTCGGCGCCCTCCGGCTCCTCGACCTGCAGGGCATAGACCGCCTCGTCGAATTCCTCGGCCGGGATGAACGGCCGGCGCGAGTCGCGGTCGAGCCACGTGACGTAGCTGACCATCCCGGTCGGCTTGATGACACGAGCGGCCTCGCGCAGGGCGGCGAGACGGTCCGGGACGAGCTGCAGCACGAACGAGGAGATGACGAGGTCAACCGAGCTGTCATCGACCGGAAGCGCGTCTGCGAGACCCTCGAGGAAGGTGACGCGCGATTCGCCCGGCCGCGCGGCCCGGACACGCGATTCGGCAAGGTCGAGCATTCCGCGTGCAGGCTCCGTGGCGATGAACTCGGCGCGCGGCCAGCGCTCCAGCGCAGCAAGCAGGAGCGTGCCGGTGCCCGCGCCCACCTCGAGCATCCGCACCGCGCCGCCGCGCTTGGCGACGAACGGCTCAACGTACTCCAGCAGCCGGCGCGCGGTTTCTTCGAGTACCGGCGCCCAGTAGCGGCCGTAATCGGCGGCATCCGTGTCGTAGCGCGCGACGATCGGATTCATCAGGGTCGCGGCGAGCTACTCGACGATCAGCCGGTAGATCCCGCCCGCGCCATCGACCAGGTACAACTCGCCCGCCTCGTCCTGGCCGAAGCTGGTCGGGTTGATGGGTACCTTGCCGTACTGGGTCGGTTCGGCGGAGCCGGCCGACAACGCCGTCGCAGCGTCGAGCGCCCAGATCCTGCCCGAGCAGTAGTCGGCGAAGACGTACTGGCCGATGAGCTGCGGCAGCGCACTGCCGCGATAGACGTAGCCACCTGTGATCGAGCAGCCCTGCGCGTGCCGGTACTCCGCCACGGACAGCGTCAGCCCGGCCTGGTCGCAGTTCGGGGTGGCGAAGCAGTGACTCGCTTCCATCGTGTTCCAGCCGTAGTTGCGACCGCCCGTGCCGGCCGGCTCGGCGTCGACCTCCTCGTAGATGTCCTGGCCGACATCGCCGATCCACAGATCGCCCGTCTGGCGATCGAAGGAGAAGCGCCAGGGATTGCGCATGCCCCGGTCCCAGATCTCGGGCCGGTGTGGGACCTCGGGGATTTGGCCGACGAACGGGTTGTCTGCTGGGATGCCGTACGGATCGCCGCTATCGATATCGATGCGCAGGATCTTGCCGAGCAGGGCTGTCAGGTCCTGGCCATTGCCCATGGGATCGCCGCCCGAGCCGCCGTCACCCGTGCCGATGTACAGGTAGCCATCGGGGCCAAAAGCGAGCATGCCGCCGTTGTGGTTGGGGAAGGGCTGGTTGATGCCGAGCAGCCGTCGCTCGGAGTCGGCGTCGCCGTATCCGTCATCTGGTGCACCGAACTCCGAAACGACGGTGTTGCCGGCGTTGTCGGTGTAATTGACAAAGAACCGGTCGTTCTCCGCGTAGCCCGGGTGGAAGGCCAGTCCCAACAGGCCACGCTCACCGCAGCAGCTGACGCGCTCGTGGATATCCAGGAAAGGCGTGGGATCGACCGTGCCGTCAGCGCCGATGCGCCAGATCACACCGCGCTGCTCGACTGCGTACAGATCGCCCGTGAAGTCGGCCGCATTTGTCAGGAAGGTCAGCGCCTCGAAGCCGTCGACGAATGGCTCGATGCCCAGGTGGAAGGGCGCCACTGGCGTCGGCTCAGGTGTCGGGGTCGGTGGCGGCGTAACGACCGCCGTGGCCGTGGCAGTCGGCGGGGGCAGTGTGCCGGGACCCGAAGTGGTAGTCGGTTGCTGGCTGGGTTGCTGGGTCTCGATTTCGGCAGCGTCGGTGTATCGGTCGGCGATGTAGAGACCGTTTTCGACGTGGTAGTCGACCGTGATCGGCTCGCCCGACGCCATGTGCTCGCGCAGGTGCGCGGATGGCAGGCCACCATTGCTCAGGTCAAGGCGATTGATCCGGAAATTGAGCACGACGCCGTCGGCCTGGCGCAACGAGAACGAGTTGACTTCCGCGGCCGATGGACCGTCGGCTGCGATGACCACGCCCGTGGCCTGCATGGGCGACGCGGTCGGCGTGGCTGCGCAGGCCGCACTGAGCAGCGCGATCGCCAGAAGGGTGCCGATCAGGCGCTGACCGTGAATGCCTCTTCCTTTTCGAGACCAAGGTCGCGGATGTGCTGGCGCGCCTCGCCCGCGTCAAGCTTGCCGGCGCGCGCGAGCTCGGATAGGGCGGCGGCGGTGATGTGGTCCGCGTCCACCTGGAAGAAGCGGCGCAGCGCCTCGCGCGTGTCAGAGCGGCCGAAGCCGTCAGTGCCCAGCGAGATGTACGAGCTACCCGGGATCCAGCGCGAGATCATGTCCGGCCAATCCGTCACGAAGTCGCTCACCGCGACGATGGGACCGCGCGCGGCGGGCTCCGCCAGCAACTGCGAAACGAGCGGCAGGCGCACCTCCTCGTCGGGGTGGAGGTAGTTCCAGCGCATCGTCTCGAGGGCGTCGCGCCGCAGCAGCTGGTAGGACGTCGCGCTCCAGACATCGGCCGCGACACCGCGCTCGGCGAGCATCGCCTGGGCGCGCAGCGCCTGCTGCATGATCGATCCGCCGGCCAGCAGCGTCACCGTCAACACCGGGTGCGCCTCGCGGCCGTTGCCGTTGCCGCTTGGCGCGGCGATCTCCGGGGCGGCGCGGAACAGGTACAGGCCGCGCGTGATGTCCGCGTCGCTTACGCCCTCAGGCCGCGCGGGCATCGCATAGTTCTCGTTGTAGAGCGTGAGGTAGTAGAGGACATCCTCGGGGTTCTCGCCGTACATGCGGTTGATGCCCTCGCGGATGATGACCGCGGTCTCGTAGGCGAAAGCGGGGTCATAGACGCGGATGGTGGGGATGACGCTTGCGAGGATGAGCGAATGGCCGTCCTCGTGCTGCAACCCCTCCCCGTTGAGCGTCGTCCTGCCGGCCGTGCCGCCCAGCAGGAAGCCACGCCCGCGGGCGTCGGCGAATGCCCAGAACTCGTCGCCGGTGCGCTGGAAGCCGAACATCGAATAGAAGATGTAGAGCGGGATCATCGGCTCGCCGTGGGTCGAGTACGACGTGCCGGCGGCCTGGAAGGAGGCCGATGAACCGGCCTCGGTGATCCCCTCCTCGAGGACCTGGCCGTCCGTGGCCTCGCGATACGACAGGACCAGGTTCGAGTCGACGGGCTCGTACAGCTGGCCCAGGGCCGAGTAAATGCCCACTTCCTTGAAGAGCGGGTCCATGCCGAAGGTGCGCGCCTCGTCGGGGATGATCGGCACGATGCGCGGGCCAATGGCCTTGTCGCGCAACAGGTTGCGCAGCAGCTTGGCGAAGGCCATCGTGGTGCTGACTTCCTGGCTGCCCGAGCCGGTCATGAACTCGCCGAAAACCGGGTCACCGGGCAGCTCGATGCTCTTCGTGACCACGACGCGGCGCGGCATCGGACCGCCCAGGGTCGCCCGCCGTTCGCGCAGGTACTCGATCTCAGGCGCGTCGTCGCCCGGGTAGTAATACGGGGCGTCCTTGAGATCCGCGTCGGAGATGGGCAGCTCCAGCCGGTCGCGGAACGTCTTCAACTCCTGCTCGGTCAGCTTCTTGGCCTGGTGGGTGATGTTGCGGCCCTCGACGCCTGTGCCCAGGGTCCAGCCCTTGACCGTCTTGGCCAGGATCGCCGTCGGGCGGCCCTTGGTCTTCGTCGCGGCGTCGTAGGCCGCGTAGACCTTCGTGTAGTCGTGGCCGCCGCGGCGCAGGTGCGCGATGTCGTCGTCCGACAGATGGGCGACGAGCTGCTGCAGGCGCGGATCGGGGCCGAAGAAGTGCTCGCGGATGTACGCGCCGCTCTCGACGCTGTATTTCTGGAACTCGCCATCGAGCGTCTCGTTCATCTTGTCCACCAGGACGCCGTCGACATCGTTGGCGAGCAGCGGGTCGAACTCGCGGCCCCAGATGACCTTGATCACGTTCCAGCCTGCGCCGCGGAAGACGGACTCGAGCTCCTGGATGATCTTGCCGTTGCCGCGCACCGGGCCATCGAGGCGCTGCAGGTTGCAGTTCACGACAAAGGTCAGGTTGTCGAGGCCCTCGCGCGCGGCGACGCTGAGGGCGCCGAGCGACTCAGGCTCGTCGGTCTCGCCATCACCCAGGAACGCCCACACCCGGTTGTGCGACGTGTCCTTGATCCCGCGATGCTCGAGGTAGCGGTTGAACCGCGCCTGGTAGATCGCGGCCAGCGGCGAGAGGCCCATCGACACTGTCGGGAACTCCCAGAAGTCGGGCATCAGCCGCGGGTGCGGGTATGAGCTCAGTCCCTGGCCAGGGACGACCTCCTGGCGGAAGTGATCGAGCCGATCCGCGGAGAGCCGACCCTCGAGGAAGGCGCGGGCGTAGATGCCCGGCGCCGCGTGGCCCTGGAAGAAGATCTGGTCGCCCATCCCTTCCGCGTCCTTGCCGCGGAAGAAGTGGTTGAAGCCGACCTCGTACAGCGATGCCGCGCTCGCATAGGTCGCGAGATGGCCGCCGATGCCGGGCGCACGGTTGTTGGCGCGCAACACCATGGCCACCGCGTTCCAACGGATCATGCGCCGTATGCGGCGCTCGATCATCTCGTCGCCCGGGAACGGCGGTTCCTGTTCGGGCGAGATCGTGTTTATGTAGCGGGTCGCGGTCAGCGGCGGTAGGCCCAGGTCGTGCTGGCGCGCGCGCTTCAGCAGTCGATAGAGGATGAACTGCGCACGCGCCTTGCCCTCGTCGGCGATGACCGAGTCGAGTGAATGAACCCAGTCGTTGGTTTCGTCCGCGTCGCGGTCGGGCAGCTGGCGCTTGAAGTCGCCGAACTCGTCGAACATGCTCGGGCCAGTTTA
>DATBRX010000135.1:0-3207 GCA_036560085.1 Candidatus Limnocylindrales bacterium | reverse complement strand
TGCCCATCTACGACGCGACGACCGCGCTCATCGTGGTCGACGTCCAGAACGACTTCGCCGATCCGGGTGGCTCGCTCTACGTCAAGACGGGTGAGCAGGTGGTTCCGCTCATCAACGACGAGATCGCGCGCGTCGTGGCGGCCGGGGGACGCGTCTTCTACACCCAGGATTGGCACCCCGAGTCCACGCCGCACTTCGAGAAGGACGGCGGCATCTGGCCCGTCCATTGCGTGATGGGCACATGGGGTTCTGAGCTGCATCCGGGCCTGTCGGTCGGTGGCCCGGTCGTGCGCAAGGGCAGCGACGGCGAGGACGGCTACTCGGGCTTCTCGATGCGCGACCCGGTCAGTGGCACGACGGTCCCCACGGCGCTCGGCGACCTGCTCGGCGAGGCTGGCGTGACGCGCCTCGTGGTGTGCGGCCTCGCGACCGACTACTGCGTCAAGGCGACCGTCCTCGACGGCCGCGAGCGCGGCTATCCGGTGACGGTCCTGGGCATCGCCATCCGCGCGGTTGATCTCCAGCCGGGCGACGGCGACCGGGCCGTGGAAGCCATGTTCGAGGCCGGGGCGCTGCTCGAGTCGCGTGCGGCGGTGGGTGAGGCCGGTGACGCGGCGGGCGGCGCGGAGCTTGGCGGCTAGACTGCGCCACGCATGACGACCGAGCCCATATCGGACAGTCGGCCGTACTCGCCCGGTCTCAAGGGCGTTGTCGCCGGCGAGACCGCACTGGCATTCATCGACGGCGACAAGGGCCGGCTGCTTTATCGCGGCTACTCCATTGGTGAGATCGTCGAGCACGGCACGTACGCCCAGGTGGCCGAGCTGCTGTGGACCGGCTACTGGTCCGACGAGGTACACCTGGGGTGCGCGCCGCTCGACCATGCCGTCGTCGAAGTCCTGCGCCAGCTGCCGCATACAGCGAACGCGATGGATGCACTGCGCACCGGCGTCTCGGCCTGGGGGGCGATCACCGGGTGCAGCTTCCCGCCGACCGTCGACCAGGCGCGCGCGATCACCGCGGCTGCGCCCTCAATCTTGGCCGCGTTTGCACGGCTGCGCGATGGGCGCGAGCCGATCGAGCCCGATCCGTCGCTCAATCTTGCCGCCGGGTTCCTGTACCAGCTCACCGGGGAGCGACCCGACGCAGCTGCGGCGCGCGGGCTCGAGGCGTATTTCATGGTTGGCGCGGAGCACGGTTTCAACGCCTCGACCTTCACCGCACGGGTAATCACCTCGACCCAGTCGGACATGGCCTCAGCGGTTGCCGGCGCCATTGGGGCTTTGAAGGGCCCCGCCCACGGCGGCGCGCCCACGGAGGTCGTCAACCAGCTGCACGAGATGGGCTCGGTCGATCAGGCCGAGCGCTGGATCCGCGCCACGCTCGACCGCAAGGAGCGGCTGATGGGCTTTGGCCACCGCGTGTATCGGGCGTACGACCCGCGCGCGGCTGCGCTGCGCAAGGTCGCCGAGGGGCTTTCTTCCGTGAGCGAGTGGCTGCAGATGGCGGTCGCGGTCGAGGAGATCGCGCTACGCGTCCTGCACGAGTACAAGCCCGACTACCCGATCATGACCAATGTCGAGTACTACGCCGCGGCCGTCCTCCAGGGCGTGGGCCTGCCGCCCAACCTCTTCCCGGCGACGTTCGCGCTGGCGCGCCATGCGGGCTGGACGGCGCACTGCCTGGAACAGGCACGGGCCGACATCCTCATCAGGCCAGACGTGCGCTACGTGGGCCCAGCCGAGCGCGGGCTGCCCCGGGTTGTGGCCCGAACTTAGTCGCCCGGAAGTGATGGACTCAGCCGCGAGCGGCGGCTAACCTCCGGCAACCATGACGCGTCGGCACAAACTGGGGATCCTGGCGCTCGCGCTCGGCGCGGCGCTCGCCCTGCCAATTCCTGCGGCTGCCGCCCACCCGATCGGACTTGAGAGCGGGCCGGGCGCTGGTGTGGAAGATTTGCTGCCCGACCTGCGCATGGCCGACCTGTACGACATCCACCTGCAGCGCGCCCGCAGCGGCGACCTACGACTGCGCTTCGGCACGATCGTCTGGAATCTGGGCCGCGGCCCGCTGGAGGCACGCATCCGCGGCCGCGACGGCCGTGAGATGACCGACGTCCGGCAGATCATCTACCGGAGCGACGGTGCAACCCGCAGCGTCGATCGGCCGAACCTCTTCGCGTTCTATTCGGGCGATGGCCACAACCATTGGCACCTTCCAGGTTTCGTCGTCGTCCTCCTGACCGCGATCCCGCAGTCCGGCCAGCCGGTACCCACGGAGATTCGCCGGCTGCGCAAGATCGGTTTCTGCCTGACAGACAACTTCCGCGCACCCGACGAGCTGCGCCCACCCAACTCCGCGCCCCGGGCGTTCTATTCGTGGACCGGCTGCGGCAAGCGCAACGCGACGAAGTTGAAGATGGGCATCTCAGTCGGCTTCGGCGACGAGTACAAGGAGTGGTTCGCGCACCAGCTCGTGAACGTCACCGGCGTGCCGGCGGGCAGCTACCGGCTCTGCGCCACTCCCAACCAGGGCGGCGATTGGCTCGAGAG
Source organism: Candidatus Limnocylindrales bacterium (assembly GCA_036560085.1). Classification (GTDB taxonomy): domain Bacteria; phylum Chloroflexota; class Limnocylindria; order Limnocylindrales; family CSP1-4; genus JALYGJ01. Next base: position 655 of record DATBRX010000135.1, on the reverse strand, counting down.
CGACAACCTGAACAACTCGAGCTGGACCGACATCACGATGAATCCCTCGACCATGACGGTCACCATCCTGCGCCAGGGCACGGGCGACTGCTCGGTCCCGCCCGCCCCCTAAACGGGGGCCGGCTCGGCGCCGGTCGCGGCCAGGAACTGCTCGCGGTACAGGCGGGCGTAGAGGCCGCCGTGGGCCAGCAGCTCGTCGTGGCGGCCGCGCTCGATGATCCGTCCGCGGTCGAAGACGAGGATCAGGTCGGCGCGCAGGATGGTCGAGAGGCGATGGGCGATCGCGATCGTCGTGCGGCCGGCCATGGCGCGCTCGATCGCCGTCTGGATCAGCCGCTCCGACACGGTGTCCAGGGCTGATGTCGCCTCGTCGAGGACGAGGATGCGCGGATCCTTCAGCAGCACGCGTGCGAGCGCGACGCGCTGCTTCTCGCCCCCACTGAGCTTGTAGCCGCGCTCGCCGACGATCGTGTCGTAGCCCTGCGGCAGGTCGCTCACGCGATCGTGGATCGCCGCCATCCGCGCGGCAGCATCGAGTTCCTCATCTGTGGCGTCCGGCCGCGCGTAACGCAGGTTCTCGCGCACGGTCGCGTGGAACAGGAAGGTCTCCTGCGTGACGAAGCCGATCACCTGCCCCAGATCGGCGAGGCGCAGC
>DATBRX010000134.1:0-6642 GCA_036560085.1 Candidatus Limnocylindrales bacterium | reverse complement strand
CGGGCTTCGCGACTTAGTTCTCGCGTAAGACCCGTGAGAGGAGCGTCGTGGTGGACCGGCTATTACACCCGTAGCGACGGGCTTCGCCTTAATCGTACCCGAAAGCCTGATGCTTACGCAATGACCTCCGATCAGCCCAGCTTGCGCGAGCTGACCGCCCTGGGCGAGCTCGACCCGGGCGTCGCGGCGCTGCTCTGGCTGCTGGCCGAGCATGGCCTGCCGCTCACCGTAGCGTCACCGGATCGATCCGCTGCTGAGCGGACGCGCGCCGCAATCGTCGCCGCGGCCGGCACCGGGCGCGCGGCTCGTCTCGCGCCGGCCGGCGGGGTGATTCTGGCCGATTCGCTCGAAGGGGTGCTGCGCCTGCTCGGTGGCGACGCCGCGCTTAACGACGCGACGCGCGATCTTGGCCTGGTGGTGATCCACGACGGCCGGCGCGTGCTCAGCGCGCATTACGTTCGGCCGGTCGAGCGAGATGGCGCGGGTCACCTGCAGCGTCGCCCGCCGGCGGTGCTTGCCGACTGGAACGAGCGCGCCGGCCGCTTCGACGATTTCTCGTGGGCGGTGACCGATGAGCTGGCTGATCGCACCGGTCTGACGCGCCAGGAGCTGGAGGACCAACGCGATTCGCGCCGCGACCAGCTTTCGGGCAGCGCCCGCGCCTAACCCCCGGCGACCGCCGGAATAACGTGCACGACTGACCCATCGCGCAGCGGGGTAGTGAGCTCGCGCTGGCGCTCCCCGTCGACGAAGACGTTGATGTGCTCACGCAGACGTGGCCCGGCCTCCACGAGGCGGTCGCGCATGCCCGGCCAGCGCTGATCGAGGTCGTCCACGAGTTCGGCGAGTGAAGTCGACGGCAGCTGCAGATGCCGCGGCGGCGGATCGGTGAACAGCGTCACCAGCGAGCGCGGCAGGTGGACCGTCGCCATCGATCAGTCGACTACGGCAGCCTCGACCGACCAGATCGGAGGCAGGTAGTCGGCCATCAATGTCCAGGTATCGCCCTCATCGGCGCTGCCGAAGACCTGGCCCGTGCTGGTGCCGAAGTAGACACCTGGCTGGTCGAGTGAGTCGATTGCCATCGCCTCGCGCAGGACGGTGACGTAGGCATTGCTCTGCGGCAATCCGCCATCGAGGCGCTGCCACGAGTCGCCGCGGTCGCGGCTGCGCCACACCGCGGCGTGGCCATCGATCATGTGTCGCCCGTCGGCCGGGCCGCTGTGGGGGATGACGTAGATCGTCCGCGGATCGTGGGGATGGATGACCATCGGGAAGCCGAACTCCGACGGCAGGCCGGGCGTCACCTCTGTCCATTGGCGGCCGCCGTCATCGGAGCGGTACACGCCGCAGTGGTTCTGCTGGTACAGCCATTCGGGTTGGTCGGGATGCAGGCGCAGCTTATGGACGCACTGGCCGAACTCCGGCGCCGGGCCGGGATAGAAGTCGGCGCGGACGCCCTTGTTGCGCGTCTCCCAGGTCTTGCCGCCGTCGGCGGTCTCGAACGTGCCCACCGCCGATGCGGCGACCCACATGCGGTTGGGATCCGTGGGATGGGTGACGATCGAATGCAGGCACAGGCCGCCGTTACCCGGTGTCCACTCGGGTCGTGACGGGTGTTCGCGCAGGCCGGCGACGTGGCTCCACGTCTCGGCGTGGTCGTCGCTGCGGAAAAGCCCGGCGGGCTCGACGCCGGCGTAGATCGTGCCGTTCGATGCGGCATCGGCGAGCTTCCAGATCGTCGTGATCTTGGGCACATCCTCGCCATCGCCATAGCTCATGCCGGCGCTCGACTGCGTCCATGTCTCGCCGTTGTCAGTGCTGCGCCAGACCGACGGGCCGTACCAGTTGTTGCCGCCCCCGGCATACAGCGTCCCGTCCGCGGCGCGGATGAAATCATGCGTCGGCCAGTTCTGGCAGAAGGGACCACGCAGCCGCCAATCGCGCCGCGCGGGATCGCTCTCGAGGATGAAGGCACCTTTCTTGGTGCCGACAAGGACTTCGACGCGCTTGGTCACGCGCGCCACTTTAGCGAAACCCCTAGCGCAGGGTGCTGCCGAGGAGGATCCCGTTCGCCCAGTAAGCGCCGCTCTGCCCGTCGGGCAGGATGTCGAACGTCGCCCCGCCTGAATAGGCCACGCGATCCGCGCTGGTGATCGCGGATCCGTCAAGGATGTCGCCAACTCGCAGCGTGCCCGCCGTCCGACCGTCGGCAGTCGGATGGCCGGGTGACACCGATGCCTCGCGGCCGTCGGCGAGGACCAGGTGCACGACCTCGTGGTTGGCCGGCACGGGCGTCGTGCCGATCCTGACCAGCGGCTGGGCTACACGGCGGCCCGCACCGTCTAGCGTCCAGACCAGATCGCCAGCGCGCAGGTCCTGCACCGCCACGGGCCCGGCCGGCGTATCGATCAGCGTGCCGCGGGCAAGGCAGATCGGGCAAGCAGTCAGGAACGAGTCTTCCTGGAGCGCGATATCGATGACGCCGTGCGCGTCGATGGTGCCCGTGAATCGGATGCCCTGGCCCAGGCCGGCGTTGGTCTCAGTGATCAGGTCGAAGGCATGGCCACCGCCGTGGAGCGGTTCCAGGTGGAGGGCGCTGAGCAGCTTCCAGTCGCGGTAGACCGCGAGGCGCTCAGCCGCGTCCAGGACGGCCGGGTCGGCGCCGGCGATGCCCAGGTGCTCCGTGATCGCGCGGTAGGTAGGTTGGTCGGCGACTATTTCCGGCCAGTGCTCATCGGCTGAGATCTGTTCGTCCTGGCGGGCGATCGGGTAGAAGTCGGGATCGCACCAGGAGATCGGTGAGAACTCGGCCAGCAGGGCGTAGCGCAGTTCCGCCTGCGAGAGGCCGGTAGCCGGTGTTGGAGAAGGGCTGGGCGAGGGGCTGGGGGTTGGCCCCGGCGAACCAGACGGTGCGGGTGCCACCGCGCAACGGGCGAGCGCCAACGCCAGCAGGATGACCAACGGCAGTCGCTGCAGAGCCACAGTCCTCATGACGCGCCCATCAAATCCCGGTTCCCCTTACGATCACGACAGTACAAAGGAGTCGCGTAATGCTCTACCCCACGCCCGCTGGATCGGTCAGCGAGCTCATGTCGGCGCTCGTGGGCAGCGCCCACGTCACGGACGGTCGACTGGTCATCGATGACGAGGCGCGCATGCGCAGCGACGGCATCCGCGCCGTTGCCTGGTCGGCGACGTTCAGCGAGGAAAAGGACGTCATCGAGGCCGCGCGCTGGATCGTCTGGGAAGCGTCACAGCTGCTTGACGCGCCGTCAGCGAGCATCCACGACCTGTACATGGCGCGCGGCCGCGGCGAGGTGCACGGCTTCACCGTGCCGGCGGTCAACCTGCGCACGCAGGTCTTCGACATGGCCGCGACGATGTGTCGCGCCGCGAACGAGCTCGATGTGGGCACGATCGTTTTCGAGCTGGCGCGGAGCGAGCAGGAGTACACCTTCCAGCGGCCCGGCGAGTACGTCACGAGCGTCCTTGCAGGCTGCATCTATGCCGGATGGCGCGGCCCGGTGTTCGTCCAGGGCGACCACTACCAGTTCAACGCCGCGAAGTACAAGGCCGATCCCGAGGCCACGGCTGAAGGCATCCGCAAGCTGACCCGCGAGGCGCTGGCGGTCGGCTACGGCAACATCGACATCGACTCGTCAACGCTCGTCGACCTGTCACTGCCGAGCGTCGATGAGCAGCAGCGCACTAACTACCTGCGCGCGGCTGAGATCAGCGCGCTGATCCGTGAGAACGAGCCCGCAGGGATGACCGTCAGCATCGGCGGCGAGATCGGCGAGGTGGGCAAGGAGAACTCGACCGAGGAAGAGCTGCGCGCCTATCTCGATGGCTACCGCGCGGAGCTCAACCGGCGCGCGGGCGACGCTGCCGCAGGCATCTCCAAGGTCAGCGTCCAGACCGGCACGTCGCACGGTGGTGTGCCGCTGCCCGGTGGCGGGGTCGCGACCGTCAAGCTCAACTTCGGCACGTTGGAGCGCCTGTCCGCGGTGGCGCGCTCGTACGGCCTCGCCGGCGCCGTCCAGCACGGCGCTTCCACGCTGCCCGACGAGCTGTTCCACGAATTCCCGCGCGTCGAAACAGCGGAGATCCATCTCGCGACCGGCTTCCAGAACGCGCTGTACGAGCACCCCGCGTTCCCGCGCGACCTGCTCGCGGAGATCGAGACATGGTGCGTCGCCAACTGCGCCGACGAGCGCAAGCCGGGCGAAGCGGCCGACGTTTTCATCTACAAGACACGCAAGAAGGCCCTCGGCCCATACAAGCGCCAGCTGTGGGAGCTGCCGACCAAGACAGAGATCCTGGCCGACCAGCAGCGCAAGCTGCGATACCTCTATGAGCAGCTGGGCGTCGCGGGCTCCAAGGAGATGGTGGCGCGCTACATCAAGCCGCCGCGCGTCTCGCGCCCGGCGCCTGTTTCGCTGATGCCTGCCGCTGAGGTCGCCCGCTGATGGCGCTCTCGGAAGCTGTGGTTATGGATGCTCTGCGCACCGTGCAGGAGCCGGAGCTGGGCCGCGACATCGTGACCCTCAACATGGTCAAGGATCTCGAGGTCACCGATTCACAGGTCAGCATGAAGATCGAGCTGACCACGCCTGCCTGCCCCCTGAAGGACGAGATCGAGCGCAACATCCACACGGTCCTGGGCGACATCGGGGCAACCGAAGTGACGGTGACGTGGGGCGCGATGGTGCGCCGCGCCCAGCCGGCGCAGGCGCAGCAGCTGCTGCCCGGGGTGAAGAACATCATCGCCGTCGCATCCGGCAAGGGCGGCGTGGGCAAGTCGACCGTGTCGGCCAACCTGGCCGTCGCGCTGGCGATGGAGGGCGCGAGCGTCGGCCTGCTCGATGCCGACATCACCGGTCCCAACATCCCGATGATGCTCGGCGTGGAGGGCGCCCCGGCCGCCAGCGCTGAAGGCAAGATCACGCCGCTCGAGCGTTACGGCGTGAAGGTGATCTCCATCCAATTCTTCGTGCCGGAGGGCCAGCCCATCGTGTGGCGCGGGCCGTTGGTCGGTGGCGCGATCCAGCAGTTCCTCAAGGACGTCGATTGGGGCGAGCTCGACTACCTCGTGATCGACCTGCCGCCGGGCACGTCCGATGCGCAGCTGACCCTGGCCCAGGCGGTCCCGATCTCAGGCGCGCTGCTGGTGACCACGCCCCAGGACGTCGCCCTCGCCGACGTCACCAAGGCTCTGGCGATGTTCCGGCGCATGAGCGTGCCGGTCATGGGCATCGTCGAGAACATGAGCAACTTCATCTGCCCGCACTGCGGCGAGGCGACGGAGATCTTCGGCCGCGGCGGCGGGCAGCGTTTCGCGCAGCGCAACGAATTGGAGTACTTCGGCGGCGTGCCGATCGACGTCAAGGTGCGCCAGGGCGGCGATGCGGGCGTGCCCGCGGTGGCCCAGCGCGAGCCGGGCGCGGCCGCGGAAGTGCTGCGCGCCCTCGCCCGTCAGGTCGCGGCGCGCATGAGCGTCCGCGCCGCGCAGGCCGCCCCGGCGATCACCATCAGCTGAGGCATTCGCCCCTAGCCGATGATCGCCTCCAGCAGGGCAGTGGCCAAGCTGATCGCCGTGGCGACGGCTGCCCCGTCCGGCCCCGTCGGCTCCTCACGGTTGACGGAGACAGAAAAGACGACGTCGTCGAGTAGAACGTAGACAGACGTCGACGACGAGATCGTTGTCGATCCGCTTTCGTCGCCCGGACAGAAGACTCCCTTACTGGCGTCACCGCCGATCGCGCCGATTTGGATGGTCTGTGCCGGGATTGAGTCCAGGTTCGCGTCAATGCACGAGCTTCCCCACGTGGCATAGGTAGCGGCCGCGTTTGCCGCGCTGTCAAAACACGCGACCGTGCTGCCGATCGAGCCGCTCGCCTGCTGGAAGACAACCTGCGTCCCGGCGACGAAACCGATCAGCCCCGCACCACCGAACGCCGCTGGCGGTTCGCCCGTAAAGCCTGGCCCTACGTCGGCAAGCGTCAGGGCCGCCGCGCATGGATCCACCGCGACGGGCGAGGCCGTTGCCTCCGTCTGGGTCGGAGTCGCCGGAGGGAGAGATGTGGCCGCGGCGGTGGTGGGTGTGGCCACCGCAGTGGTGGCCGTTGGCGCAGGCGGCTCCGTCACGGTGGGCGTGGCGGAGCAACCGTTGGCCAGAACGAGAACCGTCAGCGCGATCGCAAGTCTCAACGCCATCTCGAGCCTCCATGAGTTGTTCGCAGCTGGGGCATGGTACCCATGCCATGAGGAAGGGGACTGGCGAGCGCAACCAGCCGACTGCTCGCGCTTGTCGTGATCGGGGAGCTAGTTCACCGTCGTCGAGCTGCGGTCACCAGGGGATAGATGCGGCCGGCCCAGGAATTGCCAGAGGGCCGCGGCGCAGGCGAGCGCGGCGCGGCGGCGGCCCTCGTCGCCCGCCAGGAACGCGACACGCGTCATCTCCTCGACGCCGTGGTCTGTCGCGATCGCGATGCGGACGTGGGTGTCTTTCGTTTGGCGCGCGAAGAGCGCCACACCAATGTTGGCGCCACCCACCTCGAGCACTCGCTGGGCGAAGTGGCCGAGGTCGGTCGCAGCGTCGTGGAGGTTCGCCTCGTCGGCCACGAGCTCGCCGAATCT
>DATBRX010000133.1:0-3489 GCA_036560085.1 Candidatus Limnocylindrales bacterium | reverse complement strand
CGGGGCGTGGAACTGCTCGACGCGGATGTCGGCGCCGGCGACGCCCGCCGCCAGCAGGACGCGGCGGCAGGACTCGATCATGTCCGGGTTACCGCACAGGTAGGCGACGCCCCCACGAGCGGCCGCGGACTCCGAGAGCAGCCGCGCGAGCTGGATCTCGGCGCGGCCCACGGGTCCGCCCCAACCCGCGTTGCGCCGCTCGTGCGGCCGCGACACGGTCGGCCGGTAGTCGATCGGCAATCCGGCCGCTGCCCAGCCAGCGATGCGCTCGTCGTACGCCAGCTCTGCCCAGTAAGAAACGCCGTGAATCAGGATGTTGAGCGCTGCATCGCGCCGTGCGGCGCTATCGGCGAGCATGGCCAGCAAGGGCGCCAGGCCCGTGCCGGTGCCAACCAGCAGGCGCGGGCGCGGGTCGTCAGGGTCAAGCACGAACAGGCCGCGCGCTGACCCGACGCGCACCCGCGCTCCAATGGGCAGGGCCCAAAACAGGTTCGAGAGACGTCCGTCGGGCAGGCGGCGGATGAGCAGCTCGGCGCGCGTCCCGCTCATGCCGAGCGACACGATCGAGTACGGCCGCTGGATGAGCTCGCCACCGCGCTCGACGCCGAGCGACACGTACTGGCCCGGCCGATACGCACCTAGGGGAGCGTCCAGCACGACCACGAACACAGCCAGCGTCGCGGTGACGTCCTCCCGCGACGCGAGCGTCGCGTTGAGCGTGGCCAACGGCCGAGCGGACAAGACGGGCGCCGCGCCGCGTGCCGGCAGCGCGCGCAGCACGGTCATGCCGCGGACGCCTGGGCGAGGACCTCGCCGAGCACGTCGCGCGCCGCGCCCGCGTCGCGGAACCAGGCCGCGTCGATCCAGGCGTAGTCGGCCCACTTCGCCGGCAGCTCGGCCAGCGGATAGATCGCGTTGTTGGGACAGACCGACAGGCACGATCCGCACTCGATGCAGCCATCCGGGTCGATGTGGAACTTCCGATCGACACCGTCGACCGATGAGATGCAGTCGACCGGGCAGACGGCGACGCACGACTGGTCCATGTGGTCGACGCACGGTTCGGCGATGACGTAGGTCATGTTGAGAGCTCCTCGCGAACGGGCGCGTTGACCCGCTCCGCGGGACGGAGCGAGCTGGCGAGGCCCAGGGTGATCCGATAGATCAGCAGGAAGACCACGGCCACCGTGGCCACCAGGTAGGCCGCAAAAGCCCAAACAGCGGGTGAATCGGTGCCCGCCATCAGGCCATGGACGGTCGCCCCGGCAAAGGCGAGCAGGGTCGTGTAGTGGAGCAGTCGCCAGGCGCGCTGGCCGATCCGCCGGCGCACGCTGAACGAGGCGTAGACCACGATCATCAGGTAGAAGGTGACCTGGCCGATGCCCACCCACTCAGGCCGGTACGGGCCGGCGAACGGGATGATCAGCTGGCGAACTGACTGGGGTACGAAGGTGTCGAGCGCCAGGACCGCGCCGTGCAGCGCCGTCAGGCCGATGGCGATGGCCGACAGGTCCTGGTGGAGCGTGAACGACACGACCCGATGGGCAATCCGGTCCAGGATGCCGGTCGACAGCAGCAGGCCATACAGGACCGAGACGGCCAGTGCGCCGTAGGCCAGGAAGCCCAGGATGCGCGTCGCGTACCACGGCAGGCTGTCCTGGTGGGCCGTGACCCAGTCCGCGGCGTTGGCCACGGCCTGGGGCGCGGTGGCGTACAGGATCAGCGCGATGGCCAGGCCGAACACGCCCCAGAGCAGCAGTCGGGTGCGCAGGTTTAGGCCCTGGTACTTCATGCCAGCCACGCCTCGATGCCGGGCAGGCTGACGACGCTGCCGTCGTCGCGGAGCAGGATTGCAGCGAGGGCGGCCGATCGGGCCAGGAAGCCCAGCGCTTCCCGCGAGCCCAGGATGACGGCCGACTTGGCGATCATCTCCGCCTCGCGCGCGGTGGGTGCGACGACGGTGCCCTGCACCACGTCGGTATGCGCGGGCCGGCGAGTGCGCCGATCGATCAGATGGTGGGCGGGCCGACCGTCGGCGAGCTGCCAGCGATGGACGGTGGTGCCCGACGTCGCGACGCCGTAGCTCGCGGCCCACGAAGTGCCGCCGCGCAGCTTGAGCGTGGCGAGCGGCGGCGGCCCGTGACCATCCACCCCGAGGCGCGGGTCGGCGACATCGATCAGCCACTCAACGCCGCGGTCGGCACGGATGCTGATATCGCCATCGGCGTCGACGGCCGCCCCGGGCCAGCGCACCAGGAGATCCGCTGCGCGGTCGGCGATCCAGCCCTTGGCCGTGCCGTCGAGGTCGAACCGGATGCCGGGATCACGGCGCACGGTCGAGGTCCGGCCGCCGGCCAGGACGCGCCACGACCGTGCGTCGGGCGAAGGATCCGGCGTCATTTCTTGACCTGATTCGGCCGCGAGGCGCGCGTCGAGGAGGGTCGAGTCGACGATACCTTCCGAGCGCCGCTCGGCCAACTTGGCCCAGTTCAGCGCAGCGGCGAGGGTCGGTCGAATCGAGACGCTCGCCTCCGCGGCCGAGTTCAGGCGGGAAAGATGGGATGTGTCATTGAAGCGCGTCAGGCGTGCGGCCCAGGTTTCGACCCGCTGCGCCGTTCGTCGCGCGGCGACCTCAGCGGCCGCGGCCTCATCCGGCAGCGTCGAGATGAACACGCTGAGCGTGCCGCCCATCGAAGGTGCGGAATGGGCCACGATTTCGTGGATCGCCGCGGTCATGGTCTACGGCCTGCCTGACTGACGCGTCACGGGCTTGGGATTCGCCGGGCGCGGCGCGGGCTGAGCCACCGGCCCGCCAGGTGAGGTGTGGGTGACTACGACGCGCGGAGTTGGGGCGGCGGCGGCAATCACGGTCGCTCCGGGCGGCGCTTTCTGACCGGGCTTGAGGTGGATGTACTGCGTCACGTGGTTGACCGTCACGTCGGGCGGGACCTGGGCCACCGTGCTGGTATCGCCCGCGTTACCAGATCCAGATTGGTCGGCGGTGGCGGCGAAGTCTGGCTGGACGAGTCCGACAGCCATGACACTCATCGCCGCCACCGCCCCGGCGCCGTAGACGAAGCGCATCGGCCGCGCATCTGGCCGGGACTGCCGGGAGTCCGGGCGCGCGGATCGCTTCTCAAGATCGGGGCCCGCGCCGGGCGCAGGCCGAGCTGCCGGGCGAGGTGGGAGCGGCCGGTTGACTGCCATCAGTCGCTCTCGTGCTCGCCGCGTTCGCCGCTCTCGCCGCGCTCGCGCTCGTCGCCGTCCCGCTCACGCCCGTCGCCGCGCGGCCGCGCCGAATTAGCGCCCGCGACGTTGCGCGGCGGCTTGTTGACGTGAACCACGTCTGGCTTGGGCGCCGCTTCGACGTAGACCTTGTCAATGACCGTCTTCGTGGACGCGGGCGCGGCTGTTGCAGCCGGGGCGCCCGCAGCCGTGTCGGCGTTGGCCGCCGTGGGCGCACCGGCAAACCCGCCGAGGTTGAGCGCG
>DATBRX010000132.1:0-1871 GCA_036560085.1 Candidatus Limnocylindrales bacterium | reverse complement strand
TGGCCCGCCGGCCGCTGCTGCGCGCTCCGCGCCTGCATCCCACCAACTGGCGGCCTGCATGCTCTTCGCTTGCTCCGGCACCTGCTGTTCGAAGCGCGTCTCGACCATATGTTCCGCCGCGCGCAGGGCGATCGCGACGATCGTCGACGTGGGATTGACGCCGGTCGATGTCACGAAGACCGACCCGTCGACGACGTACAGGTTGGGCACGTCGTGTGCGCGGTTCCAGCGGTCGACGACGCTCGTCTCGCGGTCGTCGCCCATGCGCGCGGTGCCCAGAAGGTGCCAGCCGCTGTAGCGCATCAGCCGATCGACCTCGATCTTGAACGCACCCGCCTCGAGCAGCGATTCCTTCGCGCGCTCGATGTGGAAGTCGAGCATGCGCCGCGTGTTGTCGGACATGTGGTAGTGGATCTCCGGCGCTGCGATGCCCGACGAGTCTTTGAGCGACTTGGACAGCACGACCGTGTTGGTCTCGTCGGGCAGGTCCTCGCCGAAGAGGCCCCAGTTCGCACCGTGCCCAAAGTGGGCCTTGAAGTGGAGGTGGTGATCGGGGCCCCACGCCTGCTCACCGGCTCGACTGGGTAGCGCGGCGTTGATCGGCCCGCCGGTCGGCGCCATGCCCCAGCGCGCACCGCGGACGAAGCCGCGCTTCTCGTCGGTCTCGTAGAACTCGAGCGACTCGATCAGGTCACCGAACTGGCCCTGCCAGGACATCAGCGGCTCTTCGAAGAGGCCGGCGACGTTGGCGAAGGGATGCATCATCAGCCGCTTGCCAACCAGGCCCGACGAGTTGGCGAGGCCATCCGGGAAGCGCGAGCTCGCGCTCAGCAACAGCAGCCGCGGCGTCCCGATCGCGTTCGCGGCGAGAACGACAACGCGCGCCGGCTCGAAATGCTCGTTGCCTTCGCGGTCAATCCACGTCGCGCCCGTCGCCAGGCCAGCGTCATTGGTCTCGATCCGGCTGACCCGCGCCCCGGTCACGAGCCGCGCGCCCAGGGCGATCGCCTTGGGCCAGTGGGTCGCGTCGGTCGATGCCTTGGCCCCCTCGTTGCAGCCGCTCTGACAGGTCGAGCGCTGGACGCACGGCCGGCGGCCGTCGTAGGGGACCGAGTTGATCGAGTTCATCTCCGGCCACCAGTGCCAGCCCAGCTTGGCGTGCGCCCGCGCGACCTTCAGGCCGGCGGCTCCGATGGGCAGCGGCGGCATGGGCGCGTCCTCCGTGTCGGGCGGGTAGCCCGGGTTGCCGGGCAGCGCGCTCACGCCGAAGTCGCGGTCGGTCCTATAGAAGTAGGGCAGCAGGTCGAAGTACGAGATGGGCCAGTCGTCGGCTATCCCGTCCAGTGAGCGCACCCGGAAGTCGGACGGCAGCGCCCGTGGCCAGGCGCCGGCAAAGATGATCGTCGAGCCGCCGACCGCGTTGTACATGAGCGGCGCCACCGGTGAATCCGAATCGTCGACGGGATAGTCGGCCGGCAGTTCGCGGATGTTTGGACTGGTCGCCCACTCCTTGCGCGCGCGCAACTCCCAGTCGGGCCGCGTGCCCGGGTAGTCGGCCTTGTCCAGCCAGTCGCCCTGCTCGAGGCAGACGACCTTGAATCCGGCTTCGGCGAGGCGCTTGGCGACTACCGCGCCGGACGCGCCGGCGCCGATGATCAGGACGTCTGCTGGTTCGCCAGGCACGCTCGCGGAGGCCCTCCCAAGATGCGGTTTCGGGACGGCGCCCTCCCTCGTTGACCGCCGTCCCTAACTCGCCGCGCGGCCTGACAGTAAACGTTCTCTATATGCGACGCAAGATGGAAAAAGGGGGGCTTTCAGCCCCGCTCGACGGCCGCCTTGAGGCGCTCCATCTCCTTGGCCCCGTTGCGCTT